>JABEUP010000128.1 GCA_013044365.1 Acidimicrobiaceae bacterium | reverse complement strand
CAGTTTGCGAGAAAATTAGGTGGTTTAGCGAATTCATCGTGTCGAGGCGAATTTGTGGAGCGCAGTGTGTTAATTTTCTTGAATAGTTAAGATAAATTTCAAACTGTCCTGCCGTTCATAATTTACGGCATTAACTTTATCTCCAGAATTCTGGAGCAAACCGGAATGAGCCACTTTTTGAATGAAAACTCCTTCGAAGATGAAAAAGGGCAACTACAGTCGCTATTTGCGCGGAAAGGTGTGCTTGACGGAATAGCGACGGGCATATTGCTGTTTGGACCCAATAGTGAAATTATCGACTGCAACAGAGCTGGCGCTAATTTGCTCGGTGCAACCAAGCGGGAGTTGATTGGATTTTTAGCCAATGATCTTATATGGGATGCCGTTTACGAGGATGGCCTCCCATTCCCGGCGGAAGAAAGGCCGGTAATGGTCACCCTGAGGACCGGAAAGCCTTGCTACAGCGTCGTCGTGGGTGTTGACAATGCCGGAAAAGCCCGCCGATGGCTTTCGAACACTACCTTTCCTTTAATTGTCGAAGGTCAGGTTACAGGAGTACTGAGTTCTTTAACTGATGTTACCGACCGGGTAAAGAAAGAGAAATTGCTCAATTTACTCAATGAAGTGACTCGGGTGGTGATGTTTGCCACTGATGAATCAGACTCCCTCAGGCAAATATGTTTGGCACTCGTCAAGCAGGGCAATTATGCGCTCGCCTGGATTGGAGTGCCCGACGACGATGAGGAAGGTAGCGTCAAAGTCGTTTGTTCTGCTGGCGATACTGATTACCTCCACGAAGGGATGGTATCCTGGTTGGAGTCGCGTGAACGCGGACGTGGTCCAGTCGGAATCGCGTTTCGGACTAGGTCTACGCAAGTGGAAAACGACCTGGCGGGCCAATCCCGAAACAATCCTTGGCGAGAGCGGGCAGCACAATTTGGGCTGGCTTCTTTGATCGCTGTTCCGTTTCCAGCCGCAGGCGCGAAGGCGGTACTGGTCATCTACGATCGCCATATCCACGCCTTTGACGAGTCAACAGTTGACGAACTCGAAAAGATTGCCGATGGAGCAAAATTCGGAGTCGATCATATCCGCTCAGTCAATCAGTTGCAATCGGCTCTCGATGGGACTCTAGCCGCACTTGCTGGCATGACTGAGACCCGTGACCCTTATACGGCCGGGCATCAGGTCAGCGTTGGTTCTATGGCCGAAGCTATCGCCATGCGTCTGGGTCTGGCCTCTGATTTTGTTAAGACAATTCGGCAAAGCGGTGAAGTGCACGACATTGGCAAGATCTCTATTCCTGCCGAGATACTTACCCGTCCGGGACGTCTTGGTTTTCTGGAGTCTGAAATCATAAAAGGCCATCCCAGGGCGGGTTACGATATCTTGAGTAAAGCTTCGCTTCCTTGGCCAATTGCCGATGTTGCACTTCAGCACCATGAGCGAATGGACGGATCGGGCTATCCCGATGGTCTATCCGGGAACGAAATTTGCCTGCCGGCGAGGATAATAGCAGTGGCCGATGTTTTTGAAGCCATGACCCAGCACCGACCTTATAGGCCGGCTCTCGGATCCGACCGGGCTCTTTCGGAAATCTCTGCCGGTTCAGGAACTCTTTATGATCCTCAAGTGGTGGCGGCCTTTATGGCTGTGATGGAGTCAGCCGATCGGCCTGCCAAGCCGTTGTAAAACGATATGCGTGGGGGTGCTATTTCAATACTGGTGATCCCTAATTAGTGCATTGCTTTACCAGACCGAATATTTTGAAATTGAACTGGGGGATAAGACAGGTGGCCAACTGTTCGTGACTATGGTTGAATCAATTAATCGGAGTTGGCAAAAGATTTCGATTTCGCAGAGAATGGATGCCTGAATGGGATCGACACGGAGTTGTCGGATCTGTCGAAGAAATATTTAGCGGTAGCATAAAAATAGATTTTGGCAATCAGTCGTAACCCACCCCCAGCCGACTCCCGAATGAATTTCTAACGCCTATTGTTTTTTATGGTACGTCAAGCATCCCGCCCCAGTCTTCCCGTCTCTCCGACCTGAACATCCCCAAGTCATTCCTCTTATGGATGGAGATAAGCATCTCAGGGTATGCTCAAGAGTTCAATGGACTCATCGAGAGCGTTGGAATGGTCCTCTTTGGTGGCTCTGTATGCTGGTTGAGGTGGTACTAGAACGTTGATTTCACGACCTTTTTGCGAATTGCGTTTGGGTAGTTCTGGGATAAAAAGTCACTCTTAGATTTGTGGCATTTAGTCCTTAGTGGTAAAGTGAAACTCTATTGATCGGTATCAACTGTCGATCTGTTATAATAATTCCGCTATGAGGGGTCGTGCCGGGGGACTTTTCTTAACCACGCGTCTTGATCACGAGTTCAAAGGAAGGTTGCATGGCTATTTTGCACGAGGCCCAGGATTCTGGGCAAAGTTCCTCGTCGACATTTTCGTCAGTTAAATCGCTGGTCCGACGGCAGCAGGCGCTGCTAGTCAGTGCTGTTTCTCTGGTTGTTTTCTTTAGTTTGTGGCAATCGAGTGGCTCATATTTGAAGCCAATATATTTCTCTACGCCATCGAAAGTTGTCAGCACATTTTTAGGCATGATAATAAGTGGTGAACTTATTAGAGCTACGGCGGCAACAATACTGACGGTGATCATAGGTCTTGCGTTGGCTTCGGTTGTCGGAATCTCAATCGGGCTTATCATCGGACGGTCTCGGCGAGCTCGTCAAACAATAGCTCCGCTCATAAGCATGGCCATTGCCGCACCATTTGTGGCGCTGTTACCTTTAATGGAGATTTGGTTTGGGTTGGGTCTTGCAGCCAGGGTGGCGTTTACTTTTATCTTGTGCATTTGGATGATGATAATCAATACCTTCGTGGGAGTATCGTCGCTTTTAGGCTCCTACAATGAGTTGGCTGAGTCTATGAGCCTTTCCAAGTTTGAAACGCTTCGTTATGTTGTTCTTCCAGGTGCGTCGCCGTTTATCTTCGCCGGTCTTAGAATCGCCGTAGCGCAAGCTATTGTCGGCGCTGTTCTGGCCGGGCAGGAAGTTGGAACCAGTGGCCTTGGCGGACTCGCAAATAACTATGGCTCGTTCTTCCAAACGCCTCAATTGCTTGCAACTATAACTGCCTCAACGATTATGGCATTTATATTTTTTGGGTTGCTACGCTTTTACCAGAATGTCCGCAGTCCATGGATTCATGCGACGGGACAGGGATAGGCAAGTTGTTGATTTATAAGGTCTGTTTAGCTATGTATCGGGGGGAGAAGTAAAGTAGTGGGTGCTGTAGATAATGGTTGTTTGCTGGAAATAAAAGACATTAGAAAGTCCTTTGAGGGAGATAAGGGTAAACGAAATCTCATTTTAGATGATATTTCGCTCCAAGTTTGTAAAGGTGAGTTTGTAAGCATTCTCGGAGCCAGCGGATGCGGTAAAACGACCTTATTGCGAATCATAGACGGGCTGATTGAGTCTGATTCTGGCGAGGTGATTCTTGAGGGTGAGCGGGTTGGCCCGGCTCAGCGTCGAAGAATGGCGTTCGTATTCCAGGACTCGAACCTTCTTCCCTGGCGAAGTGTTCAAAAAAATGTCGAGCTGAATTTAGAAGCCATGAAGGAGCTGTCTAAGGCGCAGCGATCAGAGCGTGCAATTGAGGCTCTGCGACTAGTTGGTCTGGAAGAGGTTGCTAGCCGCCCGCCGTATCAACTTTCTGGCGGAATGCAACAGCGGGTTGGAGTGGCTCGTGCTCTTGCTCGCCAGCCTGTGGTGTTTCTCATGGATGAGCCGTTTGGCCACCTGGATAACTTCACCAGAGAGCGTCTTCAACAGGAAATGTCAAGGCTCATCGAACGTATCGGTGCTACGGTCGTGTTTGTCACTCATGATATTGACGAGGCAATTTTACTCTCAGACAAGATCGTTTTGATGAGGTCAAATCCTGGTCAAGTTTCCAGGGTATTATCAGTAGATCTTCCTCGTCCCAGATGGAAATATAACGTGCGCGCCCATCCGACCGCTCTGGCTCTGCGAGAATCAATCGTTGAAGAATTGGGACTTCGCATTGATGATTGGGAAGAAGTTGGCGGCATCCAATGACCGTTGGCCTCCAAAGAGAAAAGGTAGGTGAGGATACCTTCAAGGGAACCGATGATAAGGCGAGGGTTAGCGGACGAGGATTTTCTCTGTCTTCTCTCGGCGCGGTTTATGCCTTGATAGTAATTCTTATCCTTTGGCAGGTTATCGGGTCGATGATGGACCCGATTTATATATCAACTCCAGTGCTGGTGTATAAAAATCTGTATGCGATGCTTTTTGGCCAGCATCAGATCTGGCACGACATAGCTGTATCAGCTGTTGAGATGTATGTTGGACTTGCTATCGCACTTGTTTTAGGTAGTGTGCTGGGACTTTTGATTGGACGCTCTAAGGTAGCGCGAAGCACTTTGGCTCCGTACATTAACTTTTTGAACGCAACCCCAATAGTGATTACCCTGCCTCTCATGGCTATTTGGGTGGGGGTCAACCAAAAGGCTCGAATAATTTTCATCGTAATTCTGGCATTGTGGCCCGTTCTGTTAAATGTGGCAGCCGGTTGCCGAAACGTAAGTGGACGGTACACCGAACTTGGCAGCTCGGCGGGTCTTACCAGATTTGAGATGATCCGTAAGATCATAGTGCCCGGTGTTTTGCCCTATTTCCTGACCGGTGCCAGAATCTCCGCCGGACTTGTAGTAATCGGCGTTGTGGTATCTGAGATGGAGGTTAGCCTGGTCGGTTTGGGATATTTGCTGGCTTCTTATGCTTCCGGTTTCCAAACTGCGAAGCTTTTGGCGGTGTTCGCGATTTCTACGAGTTTCGGTCTAGTGAATGTGGGAGTTTTGACATTGATATCTAGGAAATGGGCTCCGTGGGTGGCCACGGAGAAAAGGGGGAGATAGAGATCGCCAGCAGATTTATTCATTGACAATAGCTGTACCTTTTGATTGTAAGAACTTTTAATCGCAAATTAATTTAAGGAGTTACTCTGTGAGATACCCGTTTCGGTTCTCGGCTATAGCCTTGGGGATTGGCGCTCTGGCAAGTGCCTGTGGTGGTTCATCATCGACATCGTCTTCCCCAAGTACAACTACTGCAGCTTCGGGTGCTAGTAGTGCGGGAGCAAGCAATAATTATGGACTTAAATTCAATGCCGATGGCACCCCAATTTTGACAGGAATGTCATTTAAGTTGGGGATCGCTGCTGGTAACCCGGTACCTGGCGATACAACCAACTACATTTTGTCTCAGACATTAAAGAGCTGGGGAGCCAAGGTCAGCTACACCATAGGAAGCGGCAGCAGCATGCAGCTTGCGGTATTAAGTGGTCAGCTCCAAGTGGCCGATGGTCAGGAAGCTGGCGCTGCGGACTCAGGACTTGTTATCATTGCGCCAGCAATGACGCACGTGGACCTGGTGTTGGTTTCCAGCAAATTTACATCAATTGATCAGATGAAGGGTCAAACAGTTGCCGGAGCAACTTCTATTGACCCAAGTTCGTACCTCGGTCCAACCCTGTCTAAGGCAATGGGTTGGGGAGCAAACGGGTTGGTCATGACTTACCCGGGATCTGACTCGAGTGTGGTTAACGAACTAATTTCAGGGAAAACGGTGAATGGTTTTGTGGCTGCGGAAGACCTTGTAACGCTCAAGCAGCACGGGACCTTTAACGTGATCAAGACTGCTGGTCAGATTGCGCCGGAATATGCTGACAGCTTCAACGCTGCTACGCCGGCATGGGCAAATGCAAATCCTGCAATGGTAGAGGCAATCGATCTGGCATGGTGGCACGCAGCTTGGGTGTTCAATCATGACACCGCGGCATGGGACGCAGCAGCGGAGAAGTACACGAACAACGCTGCGACGCCTGCAGATGTAGTCTTGCAGCGCCAGGCTCTCGAGGCCTTCAAGCCTTGGCCTGACACCGCTGCTTCGGCTGACCAGAATCTTTCCCTGGCAACGGTAAAGACAAACTATGATGCGAACCTTGCAGCTGGTGAAATCAAGGGTGCAGGTGTCAGGTCTATAGCAAGCCAGGTAGATCTTGCACCTTGGCAAGCGTCTGCAAAGATAGTTGCTAAGTACCCGAGCATATATTAAGCAATTTGGCTAAGTCCGCTGTTGGGTCCTAAAGGATCTTCAGACTATTTGCGTCAAGTTGCTAAAGTTAGAAACTCTACTGGCCCTGGTTGAATCGAATTTAGGCCAGTAGAGTTTCTGCTCGTTGGGATTATTTGTTGATCCCGGTGGCTTCTAAGGAGGTCAACGGTTGTCGCTGTAGACGGGTTGTTCCCCGATGGCGGTAGAGGGTGCACTAGTAATAATCCTCCGCCAGGTACCAGCCTGGTTTCACCCGGTCGGCGTTTGAATTCCTGTAGCCCGTTGCCTCCTCCAGGTCCAGAATCGCCACGGGAGGAAAAATCCTCTGAATTCTCACCCCCAGGTTGTTCCGAGTCTGAGCTAGTTTAGTTGGAGGCGAAATTGTGACCAACGATTGTCTGGGTAGCTGCAGAAGTAATCATTGAGACCCAGGAGTTCGGATTTCACTTTGCAATAGTGTCGGTAGCAGTTTTGGAATAATTCTTCCATCATGCCGGACAAGCCGAGCAGTCGGCTGTTCACCGGGTGAATCAAAGTCTGTTCCGGAGGCCCCTTTTAACTGCTCCTCCTTTTTTGGCAAAGGCTTCCGAGCTTGTAATTTGGCGTGCAATCCAAGAATAATGGTTACAAAGTCAGAGTGGTTAGGTCTCGGTGGAGTTCGTTTATGGCTCCCTGCGCGCCGTTAAAGACCTCATGGTAAATGCAAGGGTTAGCTCGTCAGACCGGCCTTTGCCAGGGCTTCGTTGCCAGGGCTTCGTTGCCAGGGCACTAGCTATAGCAACCTGTTGCTGGTGGCTTTGTCCCGAGAGTTGGTGCAGTCTTATCGGCAGCCGGAGCGCCGCCAGTCTTACCTGCGCCAAGATGGTGAGTGCCTTCTTGGCAGTCTATTTTGTGCTGGGGTCAGGTGCGGTATTCGGTGCGTAAGCACGCCGTTATTTCCCCCGCCTAGATGCGGGAACAAATCCACGTCTTTGAATGCCATCCCGATTGCTGCGTTCACCTAGTTGATGGATAGTACCGCAGCAGCTTTCTAAATGCATTTTGATACAAAACGATCAGCAAGTTGCTGCTGAGAACCTAGATGTATGTGCAGGTAGCTGGCAAACAGAGATTCGCTGGCGAATCCCTCCTTCTTGGTGCCCTCCCGTGTCCTCAATGTGATGTCTTGTCCGGCGGGACAGCTTAGCGAATAGTGAAACTCGTGTCCATAGATGGCTTCGCCTTTTTCTGATAAGCAGTTATTACCAGTAGTATTCGCCTTAGCGTATCCAAGAGTAAGATGCTTGCTCATTGTGATATCTGTTGGAATTGCCCCTACCATCTTTGCGGAGTCGACCCTGTTTGAAAGCCACATCAGTCCCCCACACTCGGCCCAGGTGGGAAGCCCGGCATCTATTGCTTTTTTGACCTCTCGATTGAGCGGGAGATTGAGGGAGAGCCTGTCGGAAAATATCTCAGGAAACCCGCCTCCAATAAAAAGGCCCCTAGTACCCTCCGGAAGTGCAACGTCATCAAGAGGATCAAAATAAGCGATATTGGCGCCGGCTTTTTCAAGTGCGTTTATGTTCTCCGGATATATAAAACTGAAGGCCCTTCCCCCAGCTACCGCAATAGTCGTCTTGGGACTCAAGTGCTTTTCTTGCGGGTGAGCCACCGTTATCGCTGGTGCTGACTTTGCGATTTGAAAGATCTTATCCAGGTCAATCAGAGGGCCAATATGATCTCTGAGCTTGCCAATCGATAGTGCCAGGGCATCGGAGTCTTCAATCACTGGTATCAGGCCTAGGTGGCGGCTTCGCCAGGATGGAACAGCTCCCCGTGGTATGGCTCCCACGATCTCGGTATTGAGATGTTTCATTGATGATTTGATCAGTTCAAGATGGGAGGCGCTTCCGTAGTTGTTAATAACAAGACCAGCGATTTTGACCTGGGTTGAAAAATTGGAAAAGCCCTCTACGACTGCGGCCAGTGATGATGAAGTTGCGGTGGCGTCAAGTATGAGAATCACAGGTGTTTGGGTCAGAGCTGCCACTTCCGCCGTTGATCCGCTTGTGAGTTTGGTATCGATTCCCAGATCCCCAACCGGGTCGTCCCGCTTCATGAGAGTCCCATCAAAAAGTCCCATCACCCCCTCAATAATGGTGATGTCGGCATTTCTACTGATATCGAACAGCGCTGGAGCGATTGCACCTTTCCCGAGGAGAAATGTATCGAGCGTGCGTCCTCGTCTACCACATGCCAATTCGTGATAAGTGGGATCTATGAAGTCCGGGCCAACCTTTGCCGGGGCTACCCTTACACCACTGTGATGAAGTGACGCCAGTATCGTTGTCGCTACTGTCGTCTTTCCTACCCCTGAGGACGTACCGGCGATTATCACCCTTGGTCCAAGGCGGCCTTGTGCCATCTCTGTTAGTACTCGATTCCTTTTTTAGCCTTGATTCCCTGATCGTAGGCGTGCTTTATCTTTCTCATCTCCGTTACGGTATCGGCAATATTTACGATCTCCTCCGGGCAGTCTCTACCGGTGATAACCACATTGGTCTTGGGGCTTCTTTGCTCAAGCGCCCCGACGACTTCTTCGACCGGGACCCAACCATATTTGACTGCATAGGTGAGTTCGTCGAATATCAAAAGATCGAAGTTACCGCTTTCCAGCATTTGTTTGGCAACTTCAAAGGCGTGTCGGCCCTTAGCTGCCGACTCGTCCAGGTCTTGGGACTCCCATGTGAATCCATCTCCAAGGGTGTGCCATTCGATCCCGAGATGATCAGCCAGTTTTCGCTCGCCAGTTTTCCACTTGCCGCTCTTTATAAATTGGACCACGCCAACCGTCCATCCCCTGGCCCAGCCACGTCCCATTACCCCAAAGGCAGCAGATGATTTTCCTTTTCCGTACCCAGTGTTAACCAAAATAATTGATTCAGCGCGTGCCATAACTAAGACGGTAGCCTCCCGTTGAGTGAAATTAGGGAATCTTATCAATATTCAGTTTGAAATAAGGACGTTCGGTCACAGTTGGTTCGACGCGATACGGACAGTTTCTTGGCATTGGGAAACAATGTTTGGTTATCCGGCCGGCGCCGTTCGACGGTGTCGCTGTTTCGGCTGTGCGGTGGGGGTTCCAGCAGCGATCGTCTCCGTTGGGGTGAATCAGGATTTGGCACTGGGAAAATGCAGAGTTAAACGAGACGAGCGACGCCGGTATCGGTTTGAGGTAACGGAATAATGGATTAGCCGAACCCCGTTTGTGCTGGACAGGTAATCAGGTACGGTGTCTGTCTAGGAGGACGCTTGAGGGATCTGCGGGTTGCGAAAAGATTTCGTTTCTATCTGAGGCCCGGTCACGGCGTCAACCACGTTCCATCCATTGGCCGTAGTTTGTGGACGGTGTACTCTTCATTTGTCTGTGCTGTTAGATCCGTAACCTTCGGAGCCGGTAGGATTCAGCCAGTCAAATAGTTAAGATATGCTGGGATTGCCTCGACGCATGCCTCAACGATTGTGGCGTCGTACTTCGTTCCGGCACCTCGTGCCACTTCGTCAAGTGCGGCATCGACGCCCAATGCTTGCCGGTAGGGGCGGTAATGCATGATTGCTTCGACAACGTCAGCCACGGCGATAATTCTCGAAGGAATGGAGATATCATCGCCTCTGAGGCCTTGGGGGTAGCCCGACCCGTCCATTCGTTCGTGGTGTTGTAGAGCAACCTCGGCAATAGGCCAGGGCAGGGATGCTTTGGACAAGATGTCGAATCCTACCGAAGTGTGAGTCTTCATTAATTCGAACTCGTTATGGCTTAGCGTGCCCGGACGGGTGAGGATCTCGGAAGGCACGGCGATCTTTCCAATGTCGTGTACCCGTCCGCTCTGGCTAACCAACACAACCATGGGGCCGTCAAGTCCGAGACGGGCGGCGATTTCAGCGCCCAGCTGGCCGACGTTGTTCTGGTGGCCTGCCGTGTAAGGGTCGCGGGATTCTGTCATAGTTGCCAGAGCCGAAAGAGTTCCATCGAATGCCATGGCGAGTTGTTGTACCGAGCGAACGTGTTTTGCCGCGAATCCGATCTCCCTCGCGATTCCCTCGAGACCATCGAGCGTCTTCTTATCAAAGGCATTGGGGTGATCGGAAACGACGTTGAGGACTGCGCGGCGATCTCCAAGATCCAAAGGGATGGCTACGCTCGAGGCCAAATCGAATAGTTTTTCCCGCTTACGCCAAGGCTCCGTACGGGAATCATGAGCCAAATCGTTAGCGACTTGAGTTAACCCGGTTCGAAGGGCCGTTCCCGTAGGATTAAGGTCCAGCGGTGAATTGGTCAACCACGGAGTCATCTCTTTATAGAAAAAATCTGTAGCTCCACTGGCAGCAATATCCTCTACCAGTCCTTGTTTGGAACCTGAGGCAACAACGACTCTGGCGAGGGCGAAACCACCTTCCTTAACAAGCGCGTCACAGGTTTGCTGCATGAAAGTCGTCTCATCAGATGCAGTCACTACGTTGCGGTTCATCGCTGCGTTTAGCCGCATCAGCCTATCCATGTCGATTTTATCTGTAATGTCGATGGACCAGGAGACTACCCCTTTGAGTCTATCCTCGTCATAAGCCGCGAAGGTCGAAACTAGCAGCCATCTGCGTTTAACACCTTCCATGTCGACGCCCATGACGACGCTGGATACGGACCTGCCAGTCTCCAAAGTGATTGTGGACGGGCGGTCCCAAATGGGGAAGGGCGATCCGTCTTCGCGTACGGCATGCCACCATGGGTCGATAATGCTCTGGCGGGTGGGAGCGCCCTTGGGCAACCTGAACCACGAACGATATGACTCGTTGTAGTCGACGATAACTTTGTTTTCATCGATAAGCACCATAAGCAAGTCGTCAGACTGAACGAAACGATCAGTGGATATAACGGTACTCAGATTCCAATCTTTGTAACTAGAGTCGTCGATAGAGAGCCCCCGTTTCAGCAATTATACAATTATAACTGCCTATGGCATTTCTATTCTAAGTGGAAAACGAACTTGCCGGTATTAGAGTTGAATTGTGGCCAGACACTATAAACGGTTCCGGTTTGTGTCAATTCAAAGGCCCGACGGGGATGAACGGCACTCATTTGACGTTCTCCCGTACCCGTGGACAAATGATCTGGGAACTAGGAGTTCTTTTCCTTTGGACCGTCAGGGTTACTTACAGCATCAGAAACCTGAGCGACTTATAGATCAGCGAGGCCAGACTTGATAAATAAAGTGGCTCTTGGAATGGTGGTTTAATGTGACTCGCCAACTATGAACTTTTAGATATCTGAGCTATGACTCTAATACCGAGGGGAAGAAGAGGTCCTCCGGTACTATAGAAGAGCGCAATAGTTCCTGTTCTACCGCGTAGCCGATGGCCGCAGTGAGCAATGGACGGTTGGTACGAAGTCCGAACGACAGGGCTCTTTTAGTGTCATCAACCCGGCCTAATTCAACTGCGCCCAGGGCAGCATAGAGTTCCAGGTGCCGATGGAGGCGTTGGAACGCAAGCTCCTTCGAACGGCAAAAAGCCTCATATAGGTTTCGTGGTAGCCACGGATGTTGCCGCACAAGTGAATCCCGAATAACGATAACGTGATTGACCGGGAACATACCGGTGCTCTTGAAGTAGCGGATGCCTTCGGCGGTCGGGTTTGCAAAGAGGCGCCGGAGTTTGCCCTCAGATTTGAGATCGGCAGTCTCCGTCCCGACGATGCCAGGTCCCTCTGTCGCAGATCTGTCATTAGACTGGTTTGGTTCCAGTCCGAGGCCCAAGCCGCTGTTGCGCGACCGATAGGCGATAAGAGCGTCCAACTTGCCGGCAGCAACCAGAGAACCCAAGGTCTCACCGTCTCGAACGGTGGAAAGCCGTAATCCTGCCGGGGGCTCGAAGCCAGTTACCTCTGCGTGGCTGTGAAGTGGCTGGCGTCCCATAACCCAGTCCAGTTCATTAGGGAACACTCCGAACTCGTGCTGGAGGGCAGCCCGGGTCCATAACGCGGCAGTCTGCTGGTACTCGGGCACTCCAACGCGCCGCCCTTTGAGGTCGCCGGGAACATTTATTCCGCTGTCGGAACGAACTAAAATCTGGGTGTGGAAGAACGAGCGGGTAGGGAACACAGGTATGGCATGCCAGGTGGGATCACCGTTGTCTGCCAGAATCAGGAGTGACGAGAGGGAAAACTCTGACACGTCGAATTCCTGGTGGTGAAGTTGTCTCCAAAATAGATCGCCGGGGCTGACTATAGAGGTAACTAGGTCGACACCTTCCACCTCGATATCACCGTCGAGAAGCGGAGTCACGACCGCGCTGCGAGTTAAAGCCAGGCTGAGGGATAGCCGTTTCATTAGTACGGGTGCACTATCGCCGAACCGGTCTGGCTGACCGCTGTTTTTTTTGGGACCGGGTGGTTGGGAGCGGATCAATTTGCCCGGAACCTGACGTGGCCATTATTGCGGTATTCGGCTTCAAGACATTCGGGGTGTCCACTATTGCTTCGGTTGCCTCGTAGAGCTGGTCGGCGAGGATGGCTAAAGTTTCGGGTGAAATCTCAGCCGCTTGAACCAGCCAGACAGCGAGTTGCTCGGACGCGGATCTTGCCTCGCTGAGCAGAGCCAGCCCGGCTGGGGTGAGCGCAAGTACCACGCTTCGGCGGTCTTCGACCGCCTCGGTACGGGTGAGCAGGCCCTGGCGTACGAGGCTGTCAGCACTTTTGGAAACAGTCGAGCGTTGACGCCGTGCCTGCTCAGCTTGGAGACTCAGCGACGAGATACCTTGATCGACCCGGACCAGGATCCTGTACTGGCGGATTGACAATGGGGTGCTGAGCCTTTCGAGAACCTCCACTTGGAGACGGTGAATGCGTGATCCAAGTCTTATCAGTAACTTGCCTGTGACCACGGCATCTGAATAGCTACTAACACCGTTTCCACTAGGGCTGGTCATCACTAAGTGTCCTCCTTGGTAGTTGCCGATATCAGATGCCTGTCCTGCGGGTTAGTTTCAGAGTAGCCTGCCGCCGAGGTGGCCGTGGGTCCAGCCGCAAAAACTGTCTATGTATGTCTTGACTTTATCATGATAATTTATTATATTGCACTACGAATAGTTCGTACCACATTTAGTTGGTAGGGGATACAACTGGTGGATAACGGAATTTGTCCCGGTGTCTTTAACGGACAACTGGGGTATTAGAGGCCGCGATATGGGGGTAAGCGTTGATTGGTGGTATCTGCACTAAATTTGGTGACGGTGTAAATACAGACGTCATTATGCCCGGGAGGTATTTGGTCAGTATTGATCCTGTCGAACTGGCCGAGCACGTCTTCGAACCGCTTGGCCCCGAGGTTCAGGCACGCGTGCGGAACAGCCCGGTAATTGTTGCCGGATTCAACTTCGGCTGTGGCAGCGCCCGTGAGCAGGCGGCATCGGGCTTAGTTGGGGCCGGCGTGGTAGCGGTAGTCGCCAAGTCCTTCGCCAGGACGTTTTTCCGAAATGCTATAAATACCGGGCTCCTCGCTATCACGCAGGCCGATGCATCCGATGCAGCCGCCGACGGCGTAGAGGTTTTCGTCGATCTCGTAAACGCGGTTGTGGTAGTTGGGGATAGTACCTACCCGTTTCCGGCTTATCCGGAGTCGCTTATCGAAATTATTCGAGCTGGAGGTCTGATCCCTTACGTCTCCCAGAAGCTTTCAGATGGAGGTGTGGCGTGATGGGTTCGACCTTTGCCGAGAAGTTGTTGGCGCGTGCTGCGGGGGAGGGTGTGACCCAGGCCGGTCAGATAGTTGATGCCTATCCAAACCTGATAATGAGTCATGCGGCTAGCTGGCGCTGCATCCGGACCCTTGAGAAGTTGGGTACAGACAAGCTTTTCGATCCGGATCGCATCGCAATGGTCATGGATCACAATTCGCCCGCATACAGCGCAAAGACTGCAGGAGACCAAAAGCTGTGCCGCGAGTTTGCAGCCTCGCATGGAATTAAAAAGTTCTATGACGTGGATGCCGGCATCGCCCATGTAGTGCTGATTGAGGAAGGTCATGTTCGACCGGGAATGTTGCTCATCGGGACCGACTCCCACTCCACGATTTACGGTGCTCTCGGTGTTGCCGGCACCGGCGTCGGCTTCAGCGAGGTGACAGCTACCTGGGTTTGCGGATATCTATGGATGATGGTCCCTGAGTCGATCAAAGTCGTGATTGAAGGGCCCCTGTCTCATGGAGTCTATGCCAAGGATGTTATGTTGAAATTGATTGGAGAGCTGACCGCGGATGGCGCGACATATTGTTCGGTTGAGTTCCATGGCAGCTATGTCGAGGGCTTGTCGGTCTCGGAGCGGATGACGCTTTGCAACCTGGCAATGGAAGTGGGAGCAAAGTTCGCCTATGTCCCTCCCGACGAGGTGACCAGAGAATACCTTGAACGTTGTGGCGTCGCCCGTGACGCATACGAAGAAATATTTCCTGATTCGGATGCACGCTATGTCCGGGAAGTCCACATCGACGGAGAGACCTTGGTTCCCCAGGTCGCGTGTCCTGACACGGTTGACAACGTCAAATCAATTGAAGATGTTGCCGGAACCCCAGTTAATCAGGTCTTTATCGGGTCGTGCACAAATGCCAAGTATGAGGATCTCGTCGAAGCAGCTTCCATTCTCCGTGGTCGCCACGTTGCGCCTGGAGTCCGTCTTATAGTTACTCCGGCGTCAAAGCAAGTCCTCCGGCGTGCAATCGACTCTGGAGTGATGTCAGTCCTACTTGATAGCGGTGCGCTGGTGACAAATCCTGGTTGCGGCGCTTGCGCTGGCGACGGTGGAGTTATGGCCGACGGTGAGGTCACCCTCTCCACGGCTAACAGAAACTTTCGGGGCCGGATGGGAAGCTATGACTCGGAAATCTATCTTGCCAGCCCCGTCGTGGCAGCCGCGACAGCAGTAAGAGGTGTAATAGCTGATCCGCGTGATTTCATCGCCTTGCCTGAAGGGAGCATTGCTTAATGAACCTGGTTGAAAAGATTCTGGCCAAGGCCAGCGGGCGGCAGAAAGTAGAGCCTGGAGATATCGTCGTTGCCAACGTGGACTGCCTGTTGCTTCATGATCTGAGCGGCTATATCACCTCTAGGGTATTCGAAAACGAGGTCCATCGACCGATGAAGTATCCTGAGCGTGTGGTGATTGTATTTGATCACCATTTTTCTCCGCCTACGGAGTCCCAAGCCCGGGTTTTGGAAGAGACGCGCGCCTTCGCGCGTCGCCATGGCGTGCACCTCTTTGACTGCGGCAGTGGAAATATCCACCATGCCGGTCTCCGAAACGGTTTTATCAGGCCCGGAGCAGTTATCGTTGGGTCGGACAGCCATACCCCGGTGCATGGAGCGGTCGGAGCCTTCGCTGCAGGTCTTGGCAACAATTCCCATGCCGGGATGGTGATGCCGTTTGGCAAGGCCTGGTTTAGGGTCCCGGAAACCATCCGGATTGAGCTGTCGGGCCACCACAAGCCTGGGGTAACACCGCGTGACTCGGCGCTTTGGCTCACTGCCCAGATTGGTGAGGGCGGGGCGGTGTACAAGGCGCTGCATTTTGGCGGCAAGTATATAAAAGAACTAGATATGTGGGACAGGTGGCTCTTTCCCCTCATCACGGTTGATGTAGGAGCTAAATGCGGATTTATCGAGCCGGATGAAAAAACGGTTCAGTTTATGTCGGAATTCACCTCAAACCCTTATGACCTTTTGTACTCCGACTCCGACTCCGATTTCCAGGCAACCTGGTCATATGACATAAGCGATTTGGAGCCCCAGGTGGCAGCTTCGCCGACATTGGGCAATGTTGGACCTATCAGCGTCTTCGCTGGCCGGGAAGTGCAATGGGCGGAACTCGGAGGCCACGGTGGTGGACGTATCGAAGATATTCGTCAAGCGGCAGAGATCCTGCGCGGCCGCCACATCGCCAACGGTGTGAAATTCAACGTGGTTCCCTCAAGCCGGCAGGTCTTCCAGCAAGCTTGCGATGAGGGCCTGGTGGTGGATATGTTCCAGGCAGGTTGTACCTGGTTTCCACCAAGTACGGGTTCCAACCAAGCGATAAACATGGGAGCAATGGCCGAAACTGAGTCGATGGTATCGACTCATGCCCGAAACTTTCCCGGCCGGAATGGGAGCCCAAAAGCAAAAATGTATTTGTCATCGGCGTATACCGTGGCAGCCTCGGCCGTCCGCGGCGTTTTGTCCGATCCACGTGAGTTTTTGGCCTGAAGGAGGCAACAGTGAAAGCACGCGGCCGTTGCTGGAAGTTCGGCGATAATATACCCACGGATCAAATGGTGCGCTCGGACCGGGCTATCGGTTCCATGGACGACATGCGTAAGCATGTGCTGGAAAACCTTAATCCGGCTTTTGCCCGGGACGTCCAGCCTGGAGATATCCTGGTTGCAGGTCGGCATTTCGGTCAGTCATCGGGTCGGGCCGTGGCCCCGAAGGCATTACAGGCCACTGGCATCGGTGGTCTGGTGGTAGACAGTGCGGCCAGGCTGTTTTACCGAAACTGCTATGAGATTGGTCTCCCTCTGCTGCAGTGTCCGGGGATAACCGCAGGGGTTGATGATGGAGATATCTTAGCCGTCGACTTTGAAAGCGGAATAATCACTAACGAACGTTCGAATGTCTCGCTTCAAGGTGAGGCGATTCCACCATTTTTGATGGACATGCTGCGTGCGGGTGGGCTCATACCGATGGCTGGCCGACTTGCGGAGGAGGAACAGTAATGACGATGGACCGGGATTGGCGTCTTAGCCGAGTACGGCACGCAATGGACGTGGCGGGTCTTGACGGAATTCTGATGTTTGCACCCGGTTGGCGCCGGGAGAACGTCAGGTACCTTACGGGAGCGCTATTTCGTGGTGCCTTTGCTTTTGCATACCTGCCTAAAGTGGGTGAGCCCACTGCTTTTGTCGGCAACAGCGCCGACGCTAGTGCAACCCGTGAAATCGGGCGGGTGAAAGATATCAAGGTGGTTGGTTTTCCGGAGGTCGGTGACATTTCCTCGGTTATCAGGGAGGACCTAGCGAGTTCCGGCACACTTGGCATAGCTCACCTCGAGCTTATGCCGAAGGTCCTGCTGGAGCCGTTATTGCGTGCTCTAGAGGGGACACCCATCATATCAGCGACGCGCCTTATGGATGAGGTGCGACTGGTCAAGAGCGGCTGGGAGTTGGAGCAGATTCGCCGTGCCGGAGTGGTTTGCTCCGCAGGCTGGAAGGCTTTTGTGGCGGCTCTTCATCCAGGCGTGCGCGAGTTCGAGATAGTAGCCGCGGTCGAGGCGGAGCTCAAGCGCATGGGTGCCCAGGACAATTTCATGCTGTTGGCCTCAGGAGGGGATGAGGTAATGGGGATGACCCCGCCTGGAGTCCGGGAACTTCAACCGGGTGACATGGTACGGACCGAGTTGACTCCCCAGCTCGATGGTTATTATGCCCAGATTTGCAGAAGCGCCGTGCTGGGCGAGCCCAGCGAAGGTCAGCGGAAGTCGTTCGATCTGTTTAACGAGGCGGTGGAAGCAGGTCTAGCCGTCGTTCGAGCCGGGGTGACTGCCGGTGATATTGCCCGGGCTGAGAATGACGTGTTCCGCGCCCATGGCTACGGAGAATATACGACTAGTCAGTACACCCGAGTGCGCGGGCATGGACATGGGCTTCACCCGGATGAGTTTCCTCCACTGCTGGAAGATAACGAGACAGTGCTCGAAGAGAACGCAGTCATAATAATACATCCCAATACCTATACCCCCCTTGCCGGATACCACGTTCTCGGTGATCCGGTGGTGGTCAAGCAAACCGGATACGAGCCGCTGCTCAGCGTGGAGCGGATTCTCTTTAGCTCACCGATTTAGCAGACAGGAAAGGAACGAACTAATGAAGCGTGGCCTGGTTGTATTAGACCCAAGCGAGATTCCGCCGGGTGAACTCGAAGGTCGGGTGGGTGCTTTACAAGATGTCCTTCGCGAGCGCGGCTTAGCGGCGGCACTCATCTACGGGGACGTTTTCCACTCCGGAGACCTCACTTATTTATCCAATATTTGCATCTATTGGAACGAGGGCGTTCTCGCGGTACCCGCCAATGGCAGTCCGGCGATGCTCATGAAACTCTCGCCGAGGGTCCATCCCTGGATGCGGATGACGTCCAATCTCAGTGACTTGCGCAGCGGCCCGAATCTTGCCGTGCTGGCTGGACAGTATTTAAAGGAACAGGGAGCGAGCGAGCTAGGTTTGGTGGAAATGTCTTGGTGGCCGGCGCAGCTTGTCGATGAGCTGGAGACCCAAGCGGGCATTAGGTCCATTTTAGACCTTGGCAGTGTGGTGCGCGAGCGGCGCCAGCAGCCATCGGAATCTGAACTTGAACTGCTCTCCAGGGGCTCAGGTCTGACCGCCCAGGCAGTGATTGAGGGAATGGGTCAGGACTTGAGCAACCATGAGCGCGCCGGGCGGGCGGAACTGGTGGCTCGTCTTGGCGGGGCGGAAGACGTAAGCGTTTATTGTCACCACTGCGGACCGGATGCCGACACGGTCGAAGTGATATCAGAGTTTCGCGGGTTTTGGACCCTTGCGGCACGTGTTGTTGGAGGTGCTCAGACCGAGTGGGCGGGCGCTTTGGCCACCGGTTATGAGGCAGCCGCATCCGAAATCCGGCCCGGGGTAACGATAGCCCAGGTGGCGTCTGCAGTGCAGGGTTGCTTGGCGTCTACGGGTCTCGGGTGGAAGGTGGATCTGATACAACACACAGATATAGAAACCGAAGCTGGCTACCGGTCGATCCATGAGGCAGCGGCATCAGTTGGCGAGGGCTCAGTTGCCGCGTTGCGACTCGAACTCGAGTTGCCCGATGGTTCAACCGCGGTGCTGGCAGATACTTATCTCATTCGCGGCGAGGACACGGAGGTTCTGACTTCGCCGTTGCCTGGCATTGTAAGTGGAATTAACGCAGCGGAAAAGAGTTTTTAGAATTATGCGGGAAATCCCGCCGGTGAGAGAGAAAAACGGGGAGCGTAATGCGGATATTGAGTAATAGTGATGTGGAGCAGGTTCTCGATCCTGACGAGTGCATGGCGGTGCTGGAGACGGCATATCGCGAGCATACGCTGGGGCAGGCGGCCAACCGACCGCGGAATCATACCTACTTTCCCGTGGAGGATGCCGACCATCCGGGATTTGGATTCCGCTTCAAATCACAAGAGGGCGGAAATGTGGCCAGCGGTGTCTGGGCCCTGCGCATAACATCTGACATGGCCGGTGTCGAAGTCCTCGCAGGAGGCGAACGACGTAGGCGCCTCCTGCCTGTTGCCACAGGCGGAACCTACTGCGGGCTTATCACGCTTTACTCGATGAAACATTTAGAGCCAGTGGCAGTCATCCACGACAGCTTTATACAAAAGATGCGGGTAGGTGCCACAACTGCGCTTGGTATTAGGGAATTGGCCAATCCCGACGTTCCTTTGGCCGGTCTTTTCGGATCTGGTTGGCAGGCGCAGTCGCATCTTGCCTATCTCCTTAGAGTAAGGCCCACTGTCGAAGAAGTGAGGGTCTACAGTCCAACCCGGGAGCACCGGGAGGAGTTTGCCCGCACCTGGAGCAGCAGGACTGGTAAGCGCATTGTTGCTGTGGGAGACCCCAAAGGGGCGGTAGAGGACTGCGGGGTGGTGATCTGTGCCACCGCCGGCTTCGACCCGTGTTTTGACGGGGAATGGCTTTCCCCTGGGACCCACGTCACCTGCATTACAAGTCCGGATGGCACGGCGATGAGGCGGGAGCTCGACGACACCACCTTTGATCGCGCTGAAGTTATCAGAGTGCTCTCGCGTGAGCAGGTGGCGCACGATAACCAGATAGACATCATGGGTCCGGTAGAGCGTGGCTATAAGACTTTTGACGAGATCGCAGACCTTGGGTCGCTTTTGTTAGGAAGGGCAACCGGGCGTACCAGTCCGGAGCAGATTACTCTTTTCGCGAACAATACCGGGATGGGCCTTCAGTTCGCCGCCGTAGGGTCCTATGTGCTGGCCAAGTGCGAGGCGTTGGGTCTGGGGCATGTAGTTCCGACAGAGTGGTTTCTAGAGGACACATCACCATGACTGGCGGCATGTTAGTTGGGAATAGGTGATAAGAAATGTCTTTACTATTACAGACCCTTTACTCCGGGTTGGTCAATGGGGCATTATATGGTCTCATCGGCCTTGGTATCGTACTGTGTTATCGCAGTTCGGGGGTTGTTAATCTTGCACAGGGTGAGGCTTTCACGGTGACCGGACTCATCACTGCCGAGATTGTCAGGATGGGTGTTCCAGTGTTGGTGGCAGCAGCGCTCGGTTTGCTGTGCGCAGTCCTGTTTGGAGCGGGTCTGGAGCGCGTTATTCTACGGCCACGCCTAGGTTGGTCGTCCGAGCGGCTGATAATCCTGGTTGTGGCGGTGGCTCTGTGCACCGAGGGGATTGCAAACTTCGCGGTGGGACCTAACCAGTTCTCCTTTCGGTCTTTAGTCGGCAATGGAACAGTGCGGCTGAGCAATGCTGTCATGACGTTTGATGGGCTCGTTCTCATTGGTATCCTGCTTTTGGTCGGGTTATTGATATCGTGGTTTTTGCACCGCACAATCTTTGGACAGGGGTTATCGGCCTGTGCCGAGAATCCGACTATGTCTTCGCTGCTTGGTATAAACGTGTCCATGATGCGAATGATTGCATTTGGCACGGCAGGTTTTTTGGGTGGATTAGCTGCACTCCTGCTTGTTCCATTGAGTATCGTTACTTACAATGCCGGCCTTAGCCTCACCCTTCTTGGCTACGTAGCGGCTGCACTGGCAGCCATGAAAAGCCCCATTGGTGCTTGCCTCGCCGGATTATTGGTGGGAGTGGCGGAGTCACTTATTGGGAGCTACGTAAACCAACTTCTTGCTGAACCTCTGGTGCTGGGGGTACTTATAGTGGTGGCGGTTGCGCTACTCGGCCGGCGTGTGCGTTTTGGCGGAGTCGTTCGGGCATGAGCGCAATCATGGCACGAACAGGCTCTGCGCGATTGCGTTCGCTTAGCTGGAGTAGCATGGCGAAGCTTTGCGCCGTGGTTGTCCTTGTTCTCTCGCCGGGTTTTGGTATCCCTTCATGGAACCTCAACACTGCGGTCCTGGCCGGAATTCTGGGACTGGCAGCACTGGGTGTAAACGTCTTGATCCGCTTCGGGCGAATGGTGAATTTGGGAGGCGCCTCTTTCTTGGGTTTGGCGGCCTACGGGGCGGTGCTGGCTACCACGCGGTTCGGCATTCCATATGTGCCAGCCGCCTTTGCAAGTTTGGTTATAGCGGCTGTGGTGGCCTGGATCTCGGGTGGAATTTTCGCCCGCCTGCCAAATTTCTATTTTGCCGTGGCAATGCTCGGTACATCGGCAGCCATCGATGGGGTACTTGCCGCATTCCCAGGTGTTACGCAGGGTGATTCTGGTCTGACCACCACCAGGACGCTCCCGCTTGGACTATTCACCGTTAATTCCGGCCTCGGCTGGTATGTGACGATCGTGGTAATCACAGTGGCTGTGATTCCACTGACCTATCGTTTGGTCCACGGCTGGCGAGGCCGCTTGTTTTCTCTTCTTCGGGAGGACCCGTTGGCTGCGAGTGTGCATGGCGTTGAGGTAACCCGCGCCCGGCGTGTGCTTTTTACGGCGAGCGCTATTCTCGCCGCCCTTTCCGGGGTACTTCTCGCCCGCTGGCAGGGTGTCATCGTGCCTCAGGATGCAGGATTAACCGAGTCGGTGCAGCTTCTTGGTTTCGCAATAGTGGGAGGCAGCGGCTCTCCCGTCGGCCCGGTTATCGGTGCCAGCCTGCTCACCTGGCTGTCTGCGGCTACCAGTGGTCTCGGGGACATTGAACTGTTCGTATACGGGCTGATTTTCTTCCTCGTCGTTGCCTACTTCCAGGGCGGGGTGGTAGGGGCGGTTGACGTCATGACAAGTAAGGTCCGGCGAAGATATCGATCGGTTGACAACCAGGAACCTGTTGAGCTTAAAACCGATCACGGCTCGGATGTCACGGCGAATTCAGCGGTGTCGGTGTCCGCGTCCCGTCTTCGGGAAGATCCGGGGAATATCGAGCCACCCGGGTCTGCTGGCCGTCTGGAAGTAATGAACGTGTCGAAGATCTTTGGCGGAATACAGGCATTGGACTGTGTCAGCATCGAGGCGCGTCCGGCTGTTGTGACAGCCATAGTAGGTGCTAATGGTGCAGGTAAGAGTACTCTTCTCAACATAATCACCGGTGTTGAGACGCCAACCGGCGGGGAGGTGCATTTCGAAGGAAGATGTTTGACGCCGGGCGAGCCAGTTGAGCGTGCTCGGGTGGGTATCGCCCGCACATTTCAAACTGCCCGGGTAGCTCTGGACCTAACTGTTGAAGAAAACGTCTGGGTTGGTGCTGAAGCCGTCTATAACCTGGCGCTGTTCGGCGGACGCAATCGACGGCCGGATATTGGCCTAACTGAGCGATGCCGGGAGGCCCTGGCCGAAGCCGGGCTCGGGCATATCGCTCAACGTAAGACGTCAGAGATCGGTGGCGGGAGGCGGAAAATCATCGAAGTGGCACGCGCTATCGCTTTGGAACCGAGGTTGCTCATCATGGATGAGCCGGGTGCGGGTTTGACGCTTGAAGAATTATCCCGCCTTGAAAGGATAATTGATTCGTTGCGCTCAAAGGGAACGTCCGTGGTAATAGTCGATCACAATTTGGACTTCGTTGCCAATATTGCCGATTGCGGATATGTGCTCGAACTGGGTCGGGTTGCCTATACCGGAGAAGTAAACGGTTTGCGCGAGTATATGGACCATACGGGGCAAGTGATGGGGTCGCCGCTCGAGACAGGGAGACATCTGGGTGGATAATCTCTTACTCGAAGGCGTGAGCGGCGGATACCGCGAACTGATGGTTTTACACCGTATCAACCTCGATATAAGGGGTGGCGAAGCGGTGGGTATCGTGGGTCCTAATGGTGCTGGAAAGTCAACTTTGTTGAAAGTCATTGCTGGCGAGCTGCCAACCAATGGAGGCACGATCAACTTCGCCGGTGAGTCGATAGAGCGGTACCAAGCGGCGGAGCGCGTGGGGAAAGGCATATCCCTGGTACCGGAAGGGCGTCAGATCATGAGAGATCTAACGGTAGAGGGAAATCTCGATATCACGCTCCTGTCCCGGCATCGGATCAGGCGCGACCGAGAGCACCAAGACCGCCTCGATTCGGTCTACACCGTTTTCCCGCAGTTGAAGCAGCGCCGACGCGTAAAGGGGGGGCAGCTGTCAGGAGGGGAGCAACAGATGCTGGCTATCGGGCGGGCGCTGATGTGTAAGCCCAGGCTGCTTTTATTGGATGAGCCATCGCTGGGTCTCGCTATCTCGGTGGTGAACCAGCTGGTCGAAGTGCTTTCGAACATCCGCGGGGGGATGACGCTTGTCATTGCTGAGCATTCGGAGGTGGTGCTGGAGGGGTTGACAGATCGTCGGGTGGAGGTACGAATGGGGCGTATTTTGGCGCCGGAATCAAATGTTTGAGTGTGTGGAAAGACATATGAATCAGTGCTCTTGAGATCATGAGCACAAAATAAGGAGGTAATACAATGAGAATAAATACGCGTGGGGGGCGGTCTGTTGTCAGACACGGTGACCAGCGTTTGCGATTTGTGGTAGCGGCATCCGTGGTGGCGCTGGTTGCGGCGGCCTGCGGTAGCTCAGGAAGTGCAAGTAGTGCAAGTTCCACGACAACCGCTGCCTCGGCAACGGCAAGCAGCAGCGCTTCGCCTATCACTCTGCCCGTCATAGGCGACTTTACGGGAAGCGACGCTTTCTTTGGCACCGGCCAGGTCCAGGGTATGGGGCCGGCGATAGCGGCACTCAACAAGTCGGGAGGCATTGGGGGACACCCGCTCAAGCTGGAGCAATGCGATACCCAAAGCACCGTGTCCGGCGCTCAGCAGTGTGCCACCAAGTTCGCCAGTCAACCGGTTGTCCTGACTGTTTCCGTGATTGCCAACCTGAAGGCGGCTATACCAACGTTGAGTAACAGCGTGGTACTGGCAGGAACCAACCTTCTCAACCCGCCCTACTCGTCGAATGCCTTCCAGATTGCGCCTTCCGGCGCGACTGTAGATGACGTGGTCGATCAGGTAGCGAAAGCGAGTCATTTCTCGACGATTGGGATCATCGCAACTGATGACGCCGTGGGCGAGTCTCAGCTGGGCTTCATCAAGGCGGCAGCGGGATCTTTAAAGTTAGATACCCAGTTCATTTCGGCAACGGCAACCGATGACACGGTGGCGATGCAGAAGCTGATCAGCGCGAACGTGCCGATGATCTATGTTGCTGCACTCGGAGCAGAGAGAGCGGCGGTCATCAAGGCATATAACGAACTCAAGCCTAAGATGCCGCTTGTTGTGACTGGCGCCGATGCCTCCTACGGTTTCCTAAAAGGCATTAGCTCGTATGAGCCGACAAGCTTCTACACCATCCCGGGTACGCCGCTGGTGCCGGGGGACGTGCCATCGAGCGATGCTGCGAAAATGTCGGCGTATATAAGCGCAGAAAAGGCAGCGATAGGCCATGCGCCCGACACCATAAATGTGAGCGGGGCCTATGCCATAGATGTAGCAATTGCTTTGTTGAAGGGTGCAGGGGTTACGAGCAGCCTGAGTGCCAAAGAGGCATGGCTTCACAGCCACACTATTTCGGCTCTAACCGACGTCTCCTACAGCAATCCGAAGCTGAATGTGTTGTCAAACTATCCGCCCGGTTTCGACAAGATCAGCGGGACCAGCTTCACATCAGCAAGTATGAACCTTTCGTCTTGAACAGCTACAGCTTTCTCCGCCATCTAACGAAGGAGTAAATATGCAATTGGTTGTAAATGCCGCCATTGGCGCGAGGCGGGGTGCTTCCCCGCGAACAGACACAGTAATGATGATGCCCCTTGATGAAATAGCTTGGATTGGCCGTCTTTTTAGGGCGATCGGGGCGGAGATCCCCTGTGTCTATGATCGGCGTCAATTGGCTGGTCACATGCGTGGGTTATCAGAGTCATGAGTAATCCGCGAGATGAAGCAGCGAAGGACTCCGATTTTTACGAGGGGACTCTTCGTGTATTTGAGGAAGAACGCACCCGTGCCGCCGAGGGACGGGTTGTGATAAGGGACAACGATGTCGAGTGGAGGCAGGTCCGCCAAGGGCACGTTGGTTACTATCTCCATGACTCCTTCGTTACCGACAGTGCTGTGACCGGATGGAGAGTGTTCTCACAGAAGATCGAGAGCATGTCCGGCAAGCATCGCCATCAGGGAAGCACGGTCATCTATGTTCGGCGGGGTCACGGACGTACTGTCGTCAACGGGAAGACATTTCATTGGAAAGCTGGCGATGTGGTGATGTTGCCGATTCTGCCCGGCGGAGTAGAACATCAACATTTTCGGGACGACGATTCTGAGCCATGCGAATGGGTCGCCCTGGTGTACGGTCCGTTTCACCGCGCGCTGGGATCCATGTTTGGCCAGGTTGAGGCCAGTCCCCGATGGGAGGAGAGAGGTGAACGGTGACTGACAGTCTGTGGCTTGATCTGGAGGAGCGTTCGAGGACCCGATTCGAGCGGAGTCGTCAGGCCGCCTGTGTGGTTCCGCGCAATGACGCTCACCGGGAGGATGTTGCGGGACTAGGCACTTTGCGCTGGTATCTGCACCCAAGCCTTGAAGATCGAGCGCTCTCCTCCCTCTACATGGTGGAGATTGAGATTGATGCGGGTATGCGCTCAGACCGCATCAAACACCCGGGAAACATCGTGGGTATCGTTGTTGAAGGTAGCGGTGAACTGTGGCTTGACGGTGAAATTCATGAGTGGTGCGAACGTGACCTCCTCGGTATCCCAAGTAAGCCCCACGGAGTTCTCTTCGACTTTTTCAATACCGGCGACGTTGCCGCCCGGATCATATTGGCCTTTCCGAACTGGGATTCGGCTCTCGGTCCGGGATTGGGAACGGGTATAGAGCATATGCCCCTTGCATAGTAAGTGCCGGGCAGCTGCAGTTGAAAACCGCAGCTGCCCGTTGTTTAAAGTGTGTTCAGGGTGTCATTGGGGTGGGGCCGCGGCTTCAGGTGCGACGGTTCGTATCGCTGAGGCGCTGAAACTCAGCGTCGGCAGCCAAGTTGATCAAGTGGGTTATATAAGAGCTGGTCCCCTTCCGTATTGCTGCGGTCACGGTGACACTCAAAGCGATCGGGGTGGTCCCGGGCTTATACTTTGTCTTGTCACTCACTGGCTTTGTCGCCCTGGGGGTGCATCTCATGTGATGGACCGTTGCAGGCAAACAAGCGCCAGGTACCGACTTCTTGGCAGATGCCGTCAGATGGCTTATAGTTGAAAACACACTGGGTCACCTGGCTGGGAGTCAGTGTGTGTGAGGGAGGCTGCCATATGGAGGGTATGAGCATTGCTGGACTTGATCCTTTGGGGAAGTGGACGCTGCTGTTTATTCGATTTACGTCGTTCATAGGTGCTGGCCGGTGCGCACCCTTTAACGATCTTTGCAAGGTTCAGTTTCGATGAAGTCTTCTGCGCGGCTTATCTCATGGGGTGTTCTTGGCACCGCATGCGCACTGCTTATTGCCGCCTGTATCGCCGGTGCTTCGCCGGGAGCGGCCTCTTTTTCGGGGATTTATAAAATTCGCCATGTTGTGGTGATATTTCAGGAGAACCGTTCCTTTGACTCGTACTTTGGGACATTTCCGGGGGCAGAAGGAATTCCCATGTCGCAGGGAACTCCCACTGCGTGTGTACCAAATCCCCAAAGTGGCGGCTGTGTAAAGCCGTATCTTGACCACCAGGACCGCAATGGTGGCGGGCCGCATAACGCTTCCAACAGCTATGCCGACGTTGCCGGCGGGCTAATGAACGGTTTTATCGCCCAGGCTGAATTGTCACGATCCGGATGTAAGGTTCCGACAGATCCTGCCTGCCGGCAAGGAACCGCAACTGATGTAATGGGCTATCACAATGGATCAGATATTCCCAACTATTGGACATATGCGAAAAACTTTGTGCTGCAGGATCATATGTTCGAGTCGGTTCACTCCTGGAGCTTTCCTTCGCATCTCTATCTGGTATCAGGTTGGTCGGCGACGTGTTTCAACCCAACGGTTCCAATGAGTTGTACAAGCGCTGAAGACCCGATACTTGCTAATATCAATAATCCAACTCCATATGGCTGGACCGACCTCACCTGGCTCTTGCACCGGAGCGGTGTGTCATGGTCATGGTATCTGGACAATGGCGCCCAGCCGCTGGCACGCGCTGCCAAGCCAGTAAAAAAGCCAGTTTCTGCGGGGACCGGAATTTCGGGGCGGAATAATGGTTTGCTTGCGGTTAAAAACACATCCGCCGGTGTGTCCGGTAATGGGGTACCACGGATTTGGAACGTACTTCCCGGGTTTGTCGATGTGCATCAGGACAATCAGTTGGGTAATGTCAAAGATCTTTCGAGCTTTATGTCAGAGGCCGCGTCAGGGAATTTGCCGTCTGTTTCGTGGGTATTGCCAAATGCCAAAGACAGTGAGCATCCGCCGGCACTTGTTTCAGTGGGCCAGTCATACGTGACCAACATCATCAATCATGTAATGGAGGGTCCTGACTGGAATTCGACGGCAATATTTGTGACATGGGATGATTGGGGAGGATTTTACGATCAGGTGGTGCCACCGCAGATTGATGCGCTCGGGCTCGGCATTAGGGTACCCGGATTGGTGATAAGTCCATATGCTAAGGCCGGATATATTGACAGCCAAACTCTCAGTTACGATTCTTACATAAAATTCATTGAGGATGATTTTCTTGGAGGGGAAGCTATCAATCCGCAGACTGACGGTCGTCCGGATCCCAGGCCTACTGTCCGGGAGAACTCAAAGGTGCTTGGTAATCTTATAAATGACTTTAATTTTTCCCAGGCTCCCCGGCCTCCGCTGGTATTGTCCACTGACCCAAGGACCTCTCTGGTCTGTCCGGGAGGCGGCAGCCCCGGGGTAGGGGGAGCGTGTTCAACTCTGGCGAAATCATCGTCGGGGTAGTGGATTTGCTGGGCGGTTAAGGTGTGGGACCCGCTTGATTTGGCTGGCATTTGCTGCCTTGGGATGGGGGTTGCAAGTTTTGGCAGTTTGAGAGTACATAGCGGGCGAGAAAGGATTGGTCAGGCTTGGCCATGGCCTTCTCGACATTTGATGAACTGGCACCTGGGAACTGACTTTGCAATTGGGTTCTCGGGCCGGGTCATGTTCATTCCCCGTATTAAAATCACAGAGACTGTTCATCCGGCCGCAGGGATATGATCGCAAATTTCCGATCGTGTTCTTTCGGAAGGCATCGTATGGGCTGGCTTATGCGATCCGTTTACCCTGAGGTCCACATAGGGCGTTCCTTGATTCACCAACTGGAATGTTTTACGCCCCGCAAAATTTTTTCATCGACATGAGCTGGGTGCTGTGATATCTTCAACAGTGAGTGCATGAACCGACGGGTTCGAATTCACCGAATCCTATTCAAATAATCGGCTCAATTCAGGAGGCGGTAATCATGTCTACTTTGATGCCAGAAAAAATCTCATCTCACGTAGTAGTCGACCGCTATACCGACATAGTGGGTCCGAGCAATGAGATGCTTGGCCCGGTGTCAGATGGCGGTCGCATCGAATTCATAACCGTGCCCGGGTGCTGGGGAGCGATGATAACCCCCTCTCTAAGAAGCGGACACGAGGTCAGTCTCCCGGTGCGGGTAGACGGTGCCAGAGTTGGTGACTCGGTGGCACTGCACATTGAACGCATCGAACAACTCTCAAAAGCCACTTCGTCTGGAACCAGCACGGGTTGGGATGGACGCTTCATTTCGGATCCCTTTGTGGCTGGGATATGTCCGACCTGCCGTGATGCTGGACGGCACTTTCTTTATCCCGACACATATTTGGATGGAATCGGGGAATCTGCGGTCCGATGCAAAGCCTGCCATAGCGAAGTAATTCCTTTCCATATGGTCGAGGGCTACACCATGGTCTTTGACCAGCCTAAGGGAATCGGAGTCACCGTAAACAAAGATAGGGCAGCCGAGATAGCCCGGGATGGAAAAGCCTGGATGGGTTTGCACGAAAATGCCCATCAGCATCCAGTGGTCACTTTGGCAAAGGCAGATCTGGTTGGGACAATGACCAGATGCAGAATTTCGGCAGGAAATCTTGGTTCGATACCGGCAATTGATATTCCCAGCTCGCACAATTGTGGCGACTTCGGAGCATTTCTTGTTGGAGCAGAACATGAATTCGCCCTTACCGACGAACAACTTGAACAACGCACTGACGTCCACATGGACATCGATTCTGTCCGGGAAGGTAGCATCCTGATTGTTCCGGCGAAAGTGGACGGTGCTGGCATCTATGCCGGGGATGTTCACGCAATGATTGGAGACGGAGAACTTGCGGTGCACACCACTGACGTTGCGGCCCGCGTCATAGTCAGAGTCGAAGTGATAAAGGGTCTTAAACTCGACGGGCCAATTCTGTTGCCGCCACTTGAGGATCTGCCATTTTTGGTTCGTCCTTTCACCTCCGATGAGGTTGGCCGGGCCAGGACCCTGGCTGAGGAAAACAATACAAGTCTTGAAGGTCCGGTATTGCCTCTGCAGATTCTTGGATCAGGTCCTTTTATTAATGCGGCGGTAGACAATGCAGTTGCACGGGCCGCTCATCTTCTTGGTATGAGCGCTGACGAGGTGAAGAATAGGGGAACTATTTCAGGGGCAATAGAAATAGGCAGACTTCCCGGATTTATCCAACTGAATCTTTTGGCTCCCAAAACAAAGGTTGACGATCTGGGGATCCTCCATCTGGTGGAGGCGCAATACGGGCAACCCGCCGGATGGTAACCAATATTTGGAGCTATGAAATATAGATGCCGAGCATTTCACTTCGATTACGCGGTCAACTCGCAGATCGGCTTCCGGGCGGAAGCGCAATAATTGAGATTGGAAGCGGAATAACGCTGGATGACTTTCTCGGCGAGCATGGCCTGGGAGCAAGGCATTATGTGGTCATGCTCAATAATACTGTGGCTCCGGCCAGAGATTCGGTTCTCAAAAATGGCGACTCTATTGTCGTATACCCTCAGATGGCCGGGGGATGATGCCAGGGAGGGATGTCTGAGTACGTTGTAAAGGTCGGGTTGTTCGGATGCTAGCGCATTGTTGTGGCGATGGAGGCATGGAGCGCTCAAACTCCCGTATGTTGATGATGCGGGGGCAACCACCACTCCCTAATCATCTGGGAAGTGCAGCACACGCCAGTTCCTGATTCGCAGTCGGTACCAACCCGGGTGTCCGTTTGAAGCCTTCACGCCTGGATTTGAAACTTTTCCGCGAAATTGCAGAAGTTCTTACGCGGCTCTCTTTCGTTCCCCGAAGGGACTCACAGCCAACTCCCGCTCACCTAGCTGAGAATTGGTGACTCAACGAGCCAGAACTACTCCTTCTCAGCTAGTACGGCTCGTGCTTCTTCGAGGCCTCGACCCTGATCGCCTTGTGGGATCTTATCCTCAGCCAACTTTATCGAGCGTAAATATTCCGGAGTGTTCGCCAGCATGTGGTCCAGCAAGGCTAAGCAAGCGGGCACTGCACTCGGAAGAGCCAAAACGTCCAGGTGTTCATCAGATTTTACCGACGAGGGTGTGGATTTGAGAAAAGATATTATCGATAGTTTGTACGTTGTAAAATCTTTCGCGGCGGTTGCCATTGTCAAGGGTTGCTCTGACACGCGGTGCCCTACGCCAACTAGTAATTTCAGCGCAGATTAGTAGTTGGCATTTTTCAGTGTCTCGCTTGGCAACCAGCAATCACATACAAGGTGTGCTTTTTAGCTCTGGCAAGAAGTCAAAATCGAAAAATACTTTATCACTTGCTAATGCAAATCTTGTTAGGTCGATCCAAGCCCTTTAGCCACTCGGGCGCCCAGATTCAAATCGACATTGCGCCAATACTCAATGCCACGAGCCATCACTGTACTATCGAGACCATTGGACATATGACCAACAATATTTGTCACCATATTGTCCCGCTCGCCACTAGTGAGGACGTTTCTATATAGTGAACCGGCCTGGCCAAAGTCATCGTCTTCGGTATGAAGCGAGTACGCCTCTCGCACCATCTCTCCATTCGTGGTCCAGCCGGGATCCATGAACGAGGAGTCCCCTTGAGGACCTCCGTATGAGTTAGGCGCGTAAACAGGCTGCGCACCACTTTGGGAATACCTCATTGGGCCGTCCTTTGAATAGCTACGCACCTCAGCCCGAGGCTGGTTAATGGGTAGTTGAAGATAATTTGGGCCGATCCGATATCTATGGGTATCGGGATAGCTGAAAAGTCTTCCGAGAAGCATCTTGTCTGGACTTGGCCCAATCCCGGGAACCAGGTTGGAAGGCTCGAATGAAGCCTGTTCGACCTCTGCAAAGTAACTTTGCGGATTTCGGTCAAGTACCATCCGTCCGATAGGAATGGGCGGATAGTCCGAATGCGGCCACACCTTCGTCAGGTCAAAAGCATTAAATCGATAATCAGCGGCATCCTCGTAGGGCATTATTTGCATCTCTAAAGTCCAGGAAGGAAATTCACCACGTGCAATCGTCTGGTAAAGGTCGCGAATGTGGAAATCAGGATCATCGGCAGCCATTGCCTTTGCTTGGGAATCGGTAAAGTTTTCTATGCCTTGATCGGTTTTGAAATGATATTTCACCCAGAATCGCTCGCCGCCAGCGTTAATCCACATGAAAGTATGGCTTGAATAGCCGTTCATGTTCCGCCACGTCTTTGGAGTACCCCGGTCACTGAACAAAATTGAAACTTGATGAGCCGATTCAGGTCTGAGACTCCAGAAATCCCATTGCATGTTATTGTCACGCAAGTTATTATCAGGGCGTCTCTTCTGTGAGTGGATAAAGTCAGAAAATTTACTGGGATCCCGAATGAAAAAGACTGGCGTATTATTGCCTACAAGATCGTAATTACCCTGATTGGTATAAAACTTGATTGCAAAGCCACGAGGATCTCTAACCGTATCTGCCGAACCAAGCTCGCCGGCAACAGTAGAGAATCTCGCAAAAAGGGGGGTCTTCGTACCCTTCTTTAGGAAGTCAGCCTTACACCAATCGCTTACATCATTAAAAATCTCTAAATATCCATGTGCTCCTCCACCCTTGGCATGGACAACCCGCTCCGGAACACGTTCGCGATTGAAGTGCGCCATTTTCTCAAGGAGGTAATGGTCTTGCAACAGTATCGGACCATCTCTGCCAACTGTGAGTGAGTGATCGTCGCTCGCAACTGGAATTCCGGCATCGTTGGTAGTTACTGGCGGCTTTGCATTTGACATCTTAGGTGCCTCCTGTCTGTTGATTCTTGATAAGCAGAATGAGAGCATTCACAGCTAGGTCGAATATTTGGTAAGACGAATATGTTGTCGACTCTCGGCAGGTGATTAGCTCGGTTCAACAAAAACTTGGGCTGCTCAACAATTCGGTCCAGGCACAGCGAACCCGCACCATTCAGCCTAACCTAGCCAATTCGATAACGTTATGCAAGCAGATATTTTCCGTTCCTCAAGAAAGCAAAAGCGACTTTTCTGGTACTTTTTGAATGTCCTTAGTTGCGTCCATAAAGTGGAAACCTAATAAGCCGTAAACTTTGCCAGGCTCATGCAGTCGGAACCCGTGTGTGAGGTTGTGTACTGAGTTGGCGGAATCAACCATCTTACGTTTTTGTCGGTATTCGCAATTTGGTCATGGAGATCTATATTGTCTATTCGCGTCCAAGTTGGGAATGCCGTAGTTAGAGAGTGAACTTACTGCTT
>JABEUP010000127.1 GCA_013044365.1 Acidimicrobiaceae bacterium | reverse complement strand
TCCCTGACATATCCACACCCCACAACGCAGTCGAATGCGCTACAATATCCCCGGGCCTGAACTGCGTTCGGACCCCGGACTGAGCTTCCATTACCCACTCGGCTCGCCAACAACTGCGTATGTCGAGCGGCATCGGCGGCCCGCAAGCCCCGCCCGGTGCGGAATATACACCTTAACCCTCTTTGCAGAGGGCCGTTCTTTTTCTGGAATGGCGGCTCTGTCGGATGTGGGACGATGCTCTTTCATATATCGGCGAACGCGACGTCTGGGGCGGCCAGAAGCTTTTCGGTATATCACCTGATGCCAGAGCGCAGCACCTCTTCATCATCGGCCAGACAGGCACCGGCAAGTCCACCCTCATTCGCAACCTCATCATCCAAGATATTGAAAAGGGTCATGGCGTCGGTCTGATCGATCCCCACGGTGATCTGGCCGAGGACATTCTCGACTGCATTCCACCGCAGCGCACCGACCACGTTGCATATCTCAACCCCGCCGACCACGAGTTTCCGGTTGGATTCAACGTCTTGCGTCCCGGCACCAACCACGCACCCCACCTCATCGCCTCAGCCATCGTCGGCGCACTGAAGAGCATCTGGCGGGACTCATGGGGGCCACGGATGGAATACATTCTGTATACCAGCATTGCCGCACTGTTGGAATGCGAGAACGTAACGATTCTCGGCGTGCAGCGGATGCTCATTGATCCGATCTACCGCACCTGGGTGATCAGACAGGTCAGAGACCCCATGGTGCGGGCCTTTTGGACAGGAGAATTCGCCGGCTATGACCGGCGATTTCTAACAGAGGTCATTGCTCCGGTGCAGAACAAGATCGGGCAATTGGTGATGGCGCCACCCATCCGTCACATACTCGGCCAAGTCCGCAGTAGCATTGACATCCGGTTTCTGATGGACCGCTCACGTATCCTCATCGCAAACCTCGCCAAAGGCAAGGTCGGGGAAGACAAGGCCAACCTGTTGGGATCACTGTTAGTGACCCAGTTCCAACTCGCGGCCTTGAGTCGGGCGGACATCCCACCGGCACAACGGAATCCTTTTCACTTGTACGTGGATGAATACCACAACTTTGCTACCGATTCGTTTGCATCCATTCTCTCGGAAGCCAGAAAGTACGGTCTTTCCCTGACGCTGGCGGCACAGTACACCAGCCAGACACGCCCGGAGATCACCAATGCGGTCTTCGGCAACGTCGGTACGATCATGAGTTTCCGTGTGGGAGAAGCCGATGCAACCTTACTGGCCAGGCAATTCGGTGAGGACATCCAACCCGCAACATTCACCAGTCTTGGGAACCACCATGTGGTCGTCAAACCACTCACGAATGAAGGATACGCTGCACCGTTTCGGGCAACAACATTGCGACCGATCATGATCCGGAGCGGGCGTCGGAACATTGTCATCGCCCGCTCACACGAACGCTTTTCCACGAAGCGTGAAGTTATTGAATCTCGTATTCGACGATGGATGGGAGAACCGACGCTGCATGTTGCCAGAAAACACACTCCACGTGCAACCACAAACCACAAAAAGAAAGGCCGGCATTGAGTATTCCTAAAAACATCTTATATTTCAGAGGTGATTTACCTTTCCTCAAAGAAAGGTATATACTGCGGCGGCTGGACAGAAACATGAGAAAATATTCCAATAGATTGATCTATTCGCCGAGCGATTTAATTCGCTATGTTGCTTCGCCATTCGCGTCATGGATGGATCGCTATTACTTGGAAAATCCCTCTGTGGTTGCTCCTGATCAAGAAACAGAAGACCAAAAACTCATTGCACAGACGGGTGATCAGCACGAACATGCAGTACTCGATGAATTCAAGGTCTCCTCCGAAGTTGCGCAAATTCCGAAAGACAATCTTGAGATCGCTCGATCTAAAACACTAGACGCTATCAAGGCAAAGACAGCCATTATTTATCAAGCGGCCTTAGAAAATGACCGGTTTGCCGGATTTGCCGACTTTCTTATTCTCGACGAATTGGGGCATTATGAAGTATGGGATACAAAACTTGCCCGTTCACCCAAGCCATATTATGTCATTCAACTTTGTTGCTACTCAGAAATGTTGGCCGCGACGACCGGTGAGCAAATGCCAGAAAAATTCGGCATCATTTTGGGCACCAAGAATAGAGTAGAATTTCGCGTCGAGGATTTTATTCACTACTATCGGCGAGTCAAAACAAGGTTTCTCGCCATGCAAGATAGCTTTACTGGTAACATCGCGGACCGCCCAGAACCACTTCCTGCTGCCGATCATGGTCGTTGGACCTCGCAGGCTAAGAAGTTCTTTGATGATACAGACCATCTCGTAAACGTTGCCGGAATTACAGTCGGCCAAATAAAGAAACTCAAGGCTGCTGGTATTTCAACGATGGCAGCGCTTGCTGCCACTACCAATAAATCGATTCCGAAACTGGCGGCCGATTCGTTAAAGAAGCTCGTTGCCCAGGCACGTCTTCAGTGCCTGACACGCGAGGATCGTATGAAGAATCCTGATGCGATGGCACGATACGAAATTCTTTCTCACGTTGGTGTCAATCGTGAACCGGTTGGTCTTGCGGCCCTTCCACCCGATCATCCAGCGGATGTTTTTTTTGATATGGAAGGCTATCCTCTGGTTCCCGGGGGACTGGAATATCTTTTTGGGGCCTCTTTTCGTAATAGCCAAACTGACTCGCTCGATTTTATTGACTGGTGGGCACACAGTCGTGATGCGGAAAAACTCGCGTTTGAAGGTTTTGTAGATTGGGTGCATAAGCGGTGGAAAGAGAATCCCGCTATGCACATTTATCATTATGCTGCCTACGAGGTTAGTGCCATCAGACGCCTGAGTACGCGTCATGACTCCCGGCAGGATGAGGTAGACGATCTTCTTCGAGCCAATGTCTTTGTTGATCTATATAAGATAGTGCGTCATGGGCTATGTATTGGTGAAGATAATTATTCCATTAAAACGGTCGAGCATTTGTATCGGCCAAAACGTTCTACCGCAGTTACTTCTGCTGTTGATTCTGTCGTCCAATATGCGCACTGGATAGGAAGCGGTCAGCCAACCGACTGGAAAAGCAGCGCTATTCTTAAGGGTATCCGTGATTACAATGAAGACGACTGCAAATCTACGGCAGAATTATTGCAATGGCTAAGAAGAGTTGCTACTGAACATAAAATTACTTGCTCGCAACCGATTTTTACGGTTCCGTCTGTTAACGCAACCCCAAAAGAACTATCTCCAGAAGTTATTGCTCGACAAGAGGCCATAGCAAAGCTACGCAACGAGGCAAGCCCTCTTTCAGGCACACTTGCGGACCTCCTCGACTTTCATCGCAGAGAAGAAAAACCTATGTGGTGGCGGATGTTTGATCGAACAGAGGCTACGGATGAAGAACTTCGGGATGACTCCGGCTGTATTCAGGGCGTCAAAGCTGTAGGCTCGCCCATCGCCGAGAAGCTCTCCTTGATCCAAGGATACTCCTTCGATCCCTCGCAAGAGTGCAAGCTAAAAGTTGATGATAAGGTGATGTTCACTCACAATATCGATGGCAAATTTACGCTCATGAACGTAAATCTGGAGAATGGCTCGCTGAAATTGAAACTCAGCAAGAAGGCGCTCAACGAAAAATTCGGAGGATCTTTTCCTCGGGAAGGTACGCTGATTCCATATGAATATGTACCGGCTACAGCAATTCAAGCTGCTTTGACCGAGGTCGGCATCAAGCATTTATCAAAAGACCTACACCTGCCCATTGCCGCTCTTTTTGATCGAGTGGCTCCTGCGACAATATTGCAAAGTTCTGACGAAGCAACGATCGACGCCGCCGTTCGTGTTGCGGGTTCAATGGTTGGCGGCTGTCTTGTGGTTCAAGGACCCCCAGGCACCGGCAAGACTTACACTGCGGCTCATGTCATAAATACGTTGCTCACTAAGGGCAAGAAAGTTGGCGTTGCGTCCAACAGTCATAAGGCCATCGTCAACTTACTCATTGCCTGTGGTGAGGCGGCCAGAAAAAATAATCGGAGTCTCCAAGGAGTCAAGGTTGGGGGTGATGATGAAGGGTCGCTATTTACAGATAATCCAGCTTTTCAGCATGTCAAAGACAACAAGGAAGCATTAGCGGCTTATCGAGGGGGGCTCGTAGGTGGAACAGCGTGGCTTTTTACGTTGCCAGAGTGGGAAGACGTTCTCGATTTTCTCTTCATTGATGAAGCTGGACAAGTGTCACTTGCTAATGCTGTTGCTATGGCTCGGTCTGCGAAAAATATCGTTCTGCTTGGTGATCAGATGCAACTCGAACAGCCGATACAAGGTACTCATCCAGGGGATGCGGGGCTTTCGTCTTTGCAATACGCTCTTAAAGACTTGAAGGCCAGCAAACCGGACGCGCCAATCTTTCATGCGGTGGTGCCCAAGGATTTCGGCCTTTTTCTCGGCGAGTCGCGCCGAATGCATCCATCGGTTTGCCGCTTCATTTCGGAAAGCATTTATGAAGGACGCCTTGCTTCGCATCCCGATTGTAGTAACCAGAAGATAGAGGTTCCATCTAACCGAACTGGCTTGATCACTAAAGAATATGGTGTGGTCTTTAGTGGAGTGGAACATGATGGAAATATCCAACAGAGTGATGAGGAAGTGGCACGAGTCAAATCTATTTACGAGGACATGGTCGGTAGACCATATACCGCATTTGACGGCAAGACTAGAACTCTCTCCCTCGAAGACTTTCTATTTATTGCTCCCTACAACGCTCAGGTTCGTGCTCTGCAAGCGGCGTTGCCTACGGGCGCTCGCGTTGGGAGCGTTGACAAGTTTCAAGGTCAGGAAGCGCCAGTATGCATCCTTTCTTTGTGCTCAAGCTATGGCGAATACGGCTCGCGAGGCCTCGCTTTTATTTTGGATCGTAATCGGATCAATGTAGCCGTATCTCGCGCGCAATGTTTAGCAGTAATTGTGGCTGATCCGCGTATAGCAACCACAACTGCCAGTTCTATCGATGAAATGATGCTACTTAATTTATTTTGTAAATTAGCTGATGCATCCAGCACGTCTGCAAACTAAGACATTACGATATATTCACATATAAATATAACAGTCTGCCCCCACCCCACCTGCGGACGGCGTGAGCCGCCGAGGCGAGCGTGAGCGAGCCGAAGGCCTCTCTCCCGTGAGGGAGAGAGGGACGCTTTCTGAC
>JABEUP010000126.1 GCA_013044365.1 Acidimicrobiaceae bacterium | reverse complement strand
TATGGCCAAGCAGAAGTTTGAGCGCTCTAAGCCTCACATCAATGTGGGCACAATGGGCCACATCGACCACGGAAAGACCACGCTCACAGCGGCCATCACAAAGACGCTGGCCGGCGTGAACCCACACGTGAAGTTTACCCCGTTTGATCAGATCGATAAGGCACCCGAAGAAAGGGCACGCGGAATAACAATTTCCATCGCCCACGTCGAGTACGAGACTGATCACCGACACTACGCTCACGTAGATATGCCGGGTCACGCCGACTACATCAAGAATATGATCACCGGTGCCGCTCAGGTTGATGGTGCAATTCTTGTCGTTTCAGCCGCAGATGGTCCGATGCCGCAGACACGTGAGCACGTGTTACTTGCCCGTCAGGTAGGTGTTCCCTACATCGTTGTAGCTTTGAACAAGGCCGACATGGTCGATGACGAAGAGTTGCTTGACCTGGTTGAACTTGAAGTTAGAGAACTTCTAAACGAGTACGAGTTCCCAGGTGACGACACTCCGGTTATTCGTGTTTCAGCTTTGAAGGCACTGGAGGGTGACGCAGAATGGTCAGCCAAGATTGTCGAGTTGATGACCGCGGTCGACGAATACATTCCAGAACCGCAGCGTGAGATCGAGAGGCCGTTCCTCATGCCGATCGAAGACGTCTTCACTATTCAGGGACGCGGAACAGTAGTCACTGGTAAGGTTGAGGCGGGCATTTTGCACGTGGGTGACGAGATTGAGATCGTTGGTCTTCGTGACACCCAGAAGACAGTGTGCACTGGCGTAGAAATGTTCAACAAACTGTTGGATGAGGGTCGGGCTGGTGACAATATCGGCGCGCTTCTCAGAGGTACCAAGAAGAACGAGGTTGAGCGCGGCCAGGTTTTGTGTAAGCCCGGTTCGATAACTCCTCACCACAATTTCGAGGCAAACGTTTACGTGTTGTCAAAGGAGGAGGGTGGACGCCACAAGCCTTTCTTTAACAACTATCGTCCTCAGTTCTATTTCCGTACCACTGACGTTACCGGAACAATTACTCTACCGGAGGGTACGGAGATGGTTCTTCCCGGTGACAACGTCACAATGACCGTTGAATTGGGCAAGCCGATTGCTATGGACGAGGGTCTCCGCTTTGCTATTCGTGAAGGTGGCCGCACAGTTGGTGCGGGTCGGGTCACGAAGATCATCAAGTAATACAAGAAATAAAGGTGTTGGATCCGCTGATTTGAGTCGGCGGATCCAATCCTGCAAGGGTTAGTTATATTTTTGTAATTGACTCACAGATTCGAGTCAATACACGCAGCTAGCACTAAGGATAGCGATGGCTGAAAGCAGCAAGCAAAGAATTAGGATTCGCCTCAAGGCTTATGATCACGAACTGATCGATAACTCGACAAAGAAGATTGTTGAGACAGTTCTGCGCACCTCGGCAAAGGTAAAGGGACCTGTTCCATTGCCTACCGAGTTGCATCGATATACCGTGATCCGTTCGCCGCACAAGTACAAGGACTCGAGAGAGCATTTCGAGATGCGGGTCCACAAGAGGTTGTTAGATATAGTTGACCACACTCCCAAGACGGTGGACTCATTGCAGCGGCTTGATCTTCCGGCTGGCGTGGATATTGAGATTAAGATTCAAAATGCCTAATCATTTCGGAGGCTCCCAGCTTCTGGGCGGCTAAGCGCAGTTTTCCGTCTATACTTTTCTGAGCTTCCGTTGAGTATGACGTCCAAGTAGGCCCCTCGGTTGGGTACCGCTTGGCAAAACAGATATTAAGCTCCGTTTGGCTATGCCAGCGGAGCGTTTGTGTGTGATTGATCACTCTGATTTACAAGAGACGAAGGATTTTTAACGATGGCAACAAAGGCGATCGTCGGCGAAAAGGTCGGCATGACTCAGATCTGGGATGACCAGAATCGTGCAGTCGCTGTGACTGTTATTAAAATCGCGCCGGTACGAGTAGTCCGGGCGAAGACGCCTGACACTGACGGCTACTCGGCTTTGCAGGTGACGTACGGATTCAGGAAAGAGTCCAAGCTTTCAAAGCCTTTGGCAGGCCAGTACCGTTCGGCCGGTGTCGAGCCAGGGAAAAAGCTTGTTGAATTGCGTATCGTTGACACCAGCGGGTTTGGGGTGGGCACCGAGCTGACTGCGGACCTGTTGGTGGAAGGTGAGCGGGTCGACGTGACGGCTATTTCCAAAGGTCACGGATTCTCGGGTGCCATGAAGCGTCACAACTTTAAGGGTCAGGGCGGGTCGCATGGAAACCACAAGCACCATCGTGCCCCAGGTTCAATTGGTGCCTGCGCTACACCGGCAAGAGTGTTCAAGGGAACCCGGATGGCCGGTCAATATGGTTCGGAGAAAGTGACCACCTTGAACCTCGAGATTATAAAGTCTGATCCGGAACGCCAAATCGTGCTTGTGAAGGGCGCTGTTCCTGGACCAAAAGGTGGAATGGTAGTTCTCCGTAACGCAGTGAAAGGTGGCAATTAAAAATGTCCTTTGCACAGTCGGAGAGAGAGCTGGTCAAGGTTTCGGTGACCAAGCGGAATCAGAAAGGCGAGGATCTGGGGACAATAGATCTCGACCCTGAAATTTTCGGGCACCAGCCAAACGTCTCCCTGCTTCATCAGGTTGTCACGGCCCAGTTGGCTGCTGCGCGTGCCGGAACCCAAAGTACCAAGACGAGGTCTGAAGTTTCCGGTGGCGGAGCCAAGCCATTTCGGCAAAAAGGTACTGGTCGGGCCCGTCAGGGTTCCATCAGAGCGCCTCACTACTCAGGCGGCGGGGTAGCTCTCGGACCAAAACCGAGAAAGTATACCCAGAAGACTCCGAAGAAGATGGTGCGCCTTGCCCTGCTCCAAGCTTTGTCTGACAGGGCCCAATCCGATGCGGTTATGGTTGTCGACGCCTGGAGCTTTCCGAACATCAAAACAAAGGATGCGGTTGCGGTTCTCAAAGCGTTGGAGTTGGCTGGAAGGGTCCTGATCGTTGTTGATCCCTATGATTACAATACCGTTAGAAGTTTTGCCAACATTCCCCAAGTCCAACTTCTTGATGTAGATGAGCTGAACGTTTATGACATTCTAAAGAGTGACGTGGTCGTGTTCACGGAGAATGTATTGCCAGGTGCAGGCGGGGAATTTGACGGCGAGGGAGCGATGGTAGAGGTCGTTTTCCAAGCAGATGAATCCGATGGAGGGGAAGTGTAATGGATAATCCACGTTCCGTGATACTCAAGCCCGTTGTGTCTGAGAAGTCTTACAGATCTATGGATGAGAATTTTTACACTTTTGTAGTTGCACCCCGTGCCAACAAGGTTGAGATCCGTAAGGCTGTGGAGCAGATTTTTGGGGTGAAGGTGTTGAACGTCAATACCTTGAATCGCAAAGGTAAGAGGAAGAAGAATCGCAAGAGCGGTGAGTTCTCCTCCAAGCCCGATACAAAGAGGGCGATTGTAAAGCTGGCCGAGAACGATCGTATCGATTTGTTCGATAAGTAAGCAAAGAGTGAATAATGGCAATTAGAAAAAGAAAGCCAACCAGTGCAGGGCGAAGATTCCAGACAGTTTCCGATTTTGCGGAGATTACAAAGACTACCCCCGAGCGGTCGCTTCTTGCCCCACAACAGCGTTCTGGCGGTCGTAACAGCTATGGTCGCAAGACAGCAAGGCATCGTGGTGGCGGACACAAGCAACAATACCGGCTGGTAGATTTCAAGCGCAATAAGGATGGTATTCCAGCCAGGGTTGCGGCAATTGAATATGATCCCAACAGGAATGCCCGCATTGTGCTTTTGCACTATTTCGATGGTGAAAAGAGATATATTCTTGCTCCGGCAAAGTTGAAGGTGGGAGACATCGTTCAAAGCGGCGCCGAGGCTGACATTAAGGTTGGCTGTGCTCTCGCTTTGCGCAATATTCCAGTGGGTACTGTAGTGCATAACGTCGAACTTCACCCTGGTCAGGGCGGCAAGCTTGCACGCGGTGCTGGAATGAGTATCCAGCTGGTTGCAAAAGAGGGCGACTACGCAACGCTGAGACTTCCGTCAACAGAAATGCGAAAGGTTCCAATTGACTGCAGAGCGACAGTAGGTGAAGTTGGAAACTCTGAGCATGAACTGATTTCAATCGGCAAGGCCGGTCGTAACAGGTGGAAGGGCATTCGGCCTCAAACCCGTGGTGTTGCTATGAACCCGGTTGACCACCCACTGGGTGGCGGCGAGGGTAAGACCTCCGGCGGCCGTCATCCGGTTTCACCTTGGGGACAGCCAGAGGGTCGGACAAGAGCAGTAGTCAAAGAGTCGGACAAATTGATTATCAGAAGGCGCCGCGGACGCGGTGCCAGGCGATAGGAAGTAGCTACCATGCCTCGTAGTTTAAAAAAAGGTCCATTTGTGGACGATCACCTTCTGAAAAAGGTCGATACGCAGAATGCTGCCAACGAGAAGAAGGTTATTAAGACCTGGTCCAGGCGTTCGACGATCATCCCGGACATGGTTGGGCACACTATCGCCGTTCACGATGGTCATAAGCACATCCCGGTTTACATTACGGAATCGATGGTCGGCCACAAATTGGGCGAGTTTGCTCCCACTCGTACATTTCGTTTTCACGCTGGCCAGGAAAGAGCAGGGAGACGATAATGACTTCGGTAAAGACTAACGAGAGGCCCGGTACACGGGCGGTGCTTAGCTCGTACCGAGCGTCTGCCTACAAGTTTCGTGAGGTGTTGAATCTCATTCGGGGTCGTGACATTAAGACCGCCAAGGAAATCCTGGTGGGTCTCGAGCGCGATGTCGCAGGTGTTGTAGGAAAGCTGTTGGATTCCGCCATTGCCAATGCGGTCAACAATGATCACATTCAGGCGGATGAGCTTTATGTAGCGGCATGCTTCGCCGACGAGGGTCCGACTATGAAGCGCTTTCGTGCGCGCGCCAGAGGACGCGCGGGAGCGATTCGAAAAAGAACGGCTCACGTTACCGTGATCGTGGCCCGTATGGAGGACGACCAGCTGAAGGTGGTCCGATCCAAAAGGGATGCTGAAGAGGTAAACCGTCGCGCCCGACGAGTTGCCCGGACGCGTGGAAATGCCCCCATCCGCCCCGCTGTTGATGTTACTCAGCCCGAGATTAGCAAGACTGCGCAGTCAACCGCGATTGTCGAGCCAAACCCGGAGACCGAGACGTCGGTTATCGAAATAGACCATGTCGAAGATGTGTCTGCGGCTAAGACAATTGTTGCAGACGATATCCAAAGCACCCCGGAAGTTTCTGAATTTTCCGGTGAAGCTGCTGAGTCGACTGAGTCTGAGGAAGAGGAGAAGTAGAGATGGGTCAGAAGGTAAATCCCTATGGATTCCGTCTCGGTATAACTACCGATTGGAAGTCTCGATGGTTTGACGACCGCACCTATCAGGATTCAGTGATACAGGACTGGAAAATCAGGAATTT
>JABEUP010000015.1 GCA_013044365.1 Acidimicrobiaceae bacterium | reverse complement strand
TTTTCTTTTCAATGCTTCCTCCTTGTAAGTGGATCGAATACTTCGATCCACTTACAAGTTTCTCGCATTTACCTACTTCAAAAGACTGGTAAAGAGTTTTCGGAATGGGTGGAAAAGAATTAGTGGAATATTCACTGGCGATCACTTTTCGAGAAAAAAGAAGAATGAAGACCCTTATCTTGCGACATTATGGATCCAAAGACAGTCCTAATGCCATCAAATGCACCAAGGACCATTACTGTTGCAAGAGTACGTTTAGGTGTGGTTGATCTACCTAAACTAGATGGATAGAGATCACTAAATAAGTAGCCAGGAAAGAGTTCATGACCGTAATCGGCTAAAAGTGAAATGATACCTGGCTTTGGCAGACCTTCATAGATTTCAAGAAGTAGCTCCGCGGTGGTGAACCTACGTTGTGTGATACTTTGTTCTGCTTTTAAAGTTTCTACTCCCATAGTACAATTCCACTAATTGCCCAGGTAATAGGTGGTCAATGACGTTTACGGATCTAATAAATTAGACAAATAATTGGATAATCTACTAGCTGACTAATTGGCTAAATGATCCGAGAGAGATCCAACTACTGAATCAGTTGCCGCAGCTAATAGATCAAGCACATCCGTCAAAGCTGAGCCAAGCGTGACCAATAGTCATCCATGATCGAACCGGTACGGAAAGATGGCCCCTAGGAGGGGGATTGTGCAATTGTCTCATAGGGGGAAAGAGTACTGTTCGAGAATATAGAAACCTGGATAGTGTTTGGGCAATATAGAAACGGTAGATAAGCCGTACGGATTGTAGCCAAGCTGACAATCGCAAAAAACGAAGTGTTGAAATAAAACGGCGAAACGGATGCGAGCAGCCGCCTCCAAGCCTAAAGTACCTGGCTCGCCAGCTTTATCACGATTCAAAGCGCATCCCTGATTGGAGTTCCAACACACTGAGTTTTAAATATGTCGGTTCGGTAAAAATTCTGGTGCCGGGAGCTCGACATAAAGAATTTGAAACTTGGTTTAAAATGAAGGCAACAGAAATATCAGTGGTAAAAGACGAATCTGCGATTCAACACATTGCACCAGCTCTGAATTTCGCGAAATCGACCAAATAAGTAAACCTGAATAGGACCCAAGTAGGGATTAGGCGAGCTATTTGGAAAAAATCTGGGCCAAGAAGCGAAAATAATCTCAGGACTTCACGCTCAAGATAGGTTTAAAGTCCGTTCCCGTAATTGAATCGCCACCGTGTGTAACTATGACGCTCATCGATTTACTTTCCTAGGGAATAGCAAAATTAATTCCGAGCATCAATTGATCCATCGGCAGAAATTATGATATCCTTGAGCAAATCAACCTAGAACTTTTAGCACCAAAAGAAAGAGCAGATTATATTGCTCTATCTATTGCAGGTCGCGGGTATTTGACATAAAGAAAGGGGCGCCGACCATGGGAATTTATAACATGCGAAGTCCGATAATAGGTCAATCTAAGTTCCAGAATTCCAAAAAAAAGAAAGATCACAAATACCGTATCGTCCGGATATCTGCACCTCACCGTACCCTAAGCATGCTGTGCGCATTGCTAATTGGTGTCGTTGTGCCGCTTGGCAGCATCGCCCTGACCTCAGTCTCGGCATCTGCTACTACAACTGCTACCACTCTCTATGTGGTGGCATCGGGCGGGAGCAATGGCAGCAGCAATAACTGCCAGTCTTCGATCGCTCCCTGCGCGACCATTCAGTACGCGGTGACCCAGGCTGAGGCGGTCAGTGGAGCGGTCGTCATCCAGATTCCTGCTGGCACCTATCCAGAACAGGTGACGGTCGCCCCGTCATCTTCATCAAAGATGGACTCTCTCACTCTGCAAGGCCCGACTACTGGGTCACCGGCTGTCGTCGAGCCGACCACGCTGTCCGCAAACGTGACCGAGGGTTCTACGACCCACTTCTTTGATGACAACAAAGGGAACACGGCAGCGATAATTGGGGTGCAAACCGGCTCAAACGACAGCGCCATTGCCTCTAATCCAGTTGGAAACGGCGCTTCTGTGACGGTATCAAACCTTACGGTTGATGGCAGTAAGCTATCGGCATCCGGCCAGTCGGGTCCGTGGGAGGGAATTGCGCTAATTGACACGAGCGGCGGCGTCCAGAACAACATCGTCCAAAACATCCAGGCCACCAACGCACTAGGCGATTCGTCTGTGCATGGCATAGAGGTAAAGAGCACAGTTGGATCAGCCAACGTGACAGTCACGGGCAATACCGCCAAGACGCTCGCCGGCCACGTTTATATCGATCTCATGGCAGGATCCCCCGGATCGCTAAAGGCCAAGGTCACTGGGAATACGCTCACGGGAGACCCGACGTCTTCGATTAGTGCGGTGTCCCAGTTTGGGATCACCGCGGGCGGCCTGAGCAGCCTCACCATTTCAGGCAATACGGTTACTGACTTTCAGTCTCCATGGGACGTTGGAGCGGTGTGGCTGGATAGCCAGGCTCTGAATGCCACATGTACAGTCACGAGTAATACACTCAAGGCAAACGATGATGGAGTCGATGTGCGCGGAGCAACCGGGTGCAGCATCTCCAACAACGTGATAAGTGCTGGATCAGCCGGTGTGGAGATCGGGGTTAGCGTTTCAGCGCCATTAGCAAGCAATAACACTGATATTACGGGCAACAGCATTTCCGGCATTCAGACCGAAGCCACCACTAAGTCGTACCCGAACGCGGTTGCCGTAGCAGGCGTACCGATCGACGGTGTACTTGTGTGGGATGGCACCGGAACGACGATTACCGGCAACACCATCAGCGGTTTCACCTCCGATGTCTATGTCGGCGAGGACCCTGTCTACCTCAACAACACGGCGACCTGGTCGACCAATGCTCCTCATAGCTATAGCTTCGGCCGCGTCACGACAATGTCGGGTAACAGCTTGGGGTCACCTGCCACGGCGACGACCTCGAGTAGTAACGTCTCCAGCTATGGCGCTGCCTGCCTGAACAACAACGGCCACTGCGCATCGTCCCCGCTTGCTGCCACCAATAACTGGTGGGGGAGCTCCACGGGCCCGACCGTGTCTACGAACTCTGGCGGTACGGGAGTTCCGGTATCTGCAAATGTCGATTATTCACCCTGGTGTTCGTACTCTTCCTGCACTCCACCGCCGACACCAGTCGCGCCGACACCAGTCGCGCCGACACCAGTCGCGCCGACACCAGTCGCGCCGACACCGCCTGCGGGGTCCACTGGCCACTCAACTACGCTACCTTCTACCCTATCTCCGGCTACCTCAAAGGGCTACTGGCTTACAGCAGCTGACGGCGGAGTCTTCTCCTTTGGAGACGCAGCCTTCTACGGCTCGATGGGTGGCACTAAGCTGGCACAGCCTATC
>JABEUP010000014.1 GCA_013044365.1 Acidimicrobiaceae bacterium | reverse complement strand
TTTTCATACGTCAAGCGCCAAGGTCTCCTTTGTAATAACGGCTTCACAGATCGGATATGTACTTGGTCTTTTGTTTCTTTTGCCCTTAGGGGACTTAGTAAAGCGTAAACGACTTATCATTTCCGGAATATTTACAGGATCAGCTGCCCTGGCACTTATATCGGTGGCTCGGAATCTGGCTTTCTTCGAGATAATGTCCCTATTCATTGGGCTGAGCTCAGTCGTAGCTCAGATAGTCGTACCTCTTGCAGCGGATCTCTCAGTTCCTCATAAAGCCGGAAAAACCGTCGGAACAGTTATGAGTGGCCTGCTGCTTGGGATACTCCTAGCTAGAACCTTTTCGGGCATCATCGCGGATGCACTGGGGATGCCGGCAGTATTTCTAATAGCCTCTGCAATAATGGCCATTATGGGGCTTACTCTTGTCAAAATGCTTCCAGACGTGGAGGCTAAACACCCGGATGATAACATCCGTTCGATACTCTCCTCTACAGTCGGTATTTTCCTTCAATATCGGACATTGCAAATACGTGCGATCTACGGAATGCTGAGTTTTGCCGGATTTACAATTCTCTGGACCTCTATATCGTTTTACCTCGCTGGCCCGCAATATCATTACACCCCGCGAACTATCGGCTTCTTCGGTCTCTTTGGCGTGGCTGGCGCGTTAGCCGCCCGATTAACGGGCATTGCCGCCGATAAAGGAAAGGCAAAGCTTACAACCGGCCTGGGCGGGTTCCTCATGGTCATAGGTTTTGTGGGGATATATTTATACGGTCCGAACCTGTTGCTGCTGGCAACAGGAATTGTCGTCCTTGATGCCGCGTTTCAAACGGTAAGTATTACTAATCAAAGCATCATCTACAAAGTCGACCCTACTGCGAGATCCAGAATTAACTCCTCGTATATGTCGGTGTACTTCGTTGGTGGTGGAATCGGATCCGCAATAACCGGTTATGCCTGGCAACAAGGTGGCTGGGCTGCCACTAGCGTTCTCGGAGCCGCCTCGGGAGGCCTGATAATCATGATTTGGCTTGTGGATCGGGTTTCTATGAGACCAATTCCACAACCAAACAAATAAAAATTATCCTATAAGGTCAGACCTGCTTCAGGTCGTATCAAGATAGTCGTTTTCCTCTCCGAAACTACCATCTGATTTGCCACTGCGCCTGGCAATAATGTGAACATCGATACTCGACTTTGCAGCCGCACGCATCAGCTTTCTATGAATTGAACCTCCAATCATCTCAGACCATCTGCTCCGAAGAGTGGATCCAATTACGATTTGGGTTATGCGTTCGTCTCTTGCATAATTGAGAAGCGTCTCTGCAACGTCGTCTCCCCGTAAATCCACCCAATGTGCACCGAGGCTAGCCGCGACAAATTTTAGAGTTTCAAGGTTCTCGGCAATTGCCCGGGTGGATCTATCATCCTGAACCACGTGGATAGCCCGAAGCTCTGATTTCGAACGGGCAGCAATTCGCGCAGCCCTGTGCAAAACCTGGTCCGATCCGGTGACTCCTGTAACGGCCACCATGATCCTCTCCATCGTCTCCCATTGCCCGTGTGATTTCACACGGCTCAGATAGTGCAGCATCTCCTCCTCCGTTTCGTCCGCCAGGAATCTAAGTGAAAGCTCGCGGAGAGCGGCAAGATTCTCGTAACGGAAGAAGTGCGTCAAAGCTGTATTAACCTTGTCACTCGGATAAATATTTCCATGAAGTAGACGGCGTCTGAGTTGTTCTGGCGACGAATCAACAAGTTCTATCTGATCTGCTCTTCTCACGACCCAGTCCGGAACCCTCTCCTGCACTTTTGCTCCCGTCATCGTTTCGACGGCATCCGCCAGGGATTCGACATGTTGAATATTGACCGTCGTAATAACACTTATCCCGGCGTCCAGGATCTCCAGTACATCCTGCCAGCGTTTGGCGTTACGCCCACTTCCGGGAATATTGGTGTGCGCCAATTCGTCAACAAGCACTACTTCCGGACGACGTGCCAAAACCAAGTCCAAGTCAAATTCCTCAAACTCCCTACCCCTGTAACTGACCTGTCTTCTATGGACAACTTCAAGACCTTCCACCTTTTTGTCTGTGAATGGTCTATGGTGTGTCTCAACGATTCCAATTACAACGTCGGTACCCCTGTTCAGTCGGCGTAGACCCTCGTCGAGCATGGCCACCGTCTTGCCAACCCCGGCGGCCGCACCCAAATAGATACGAAACTTTCCAGCGGGTTCCACCAAAAGCGAACTCTCATCGGCATCACTAGTTTCCGTCACGCACCTCCAGCGCTAGCCCAAACCAATCACCTGGCCGCATCTCAGTTTGCACACTATCAAAGTAGGATGCTGGTGTGAGTAGCAGATATCAATGGCCTGAACAGAAAAAGGGAATTTCACTGACCGTCGTCTCATTCCTGGTCGTCTCTTCGGTCATGTTTATATTCCGCGATCAGATTAGCGTCGCGACGACCGCTCTGGTTCTTGTAATGCCAGTAATATTCGGTACTGTCATAGGCGGTTTTAGCGTAGGCCTGACAGGTATTGTTCTGGGCTTTCTTATTTACGATTTTATATTCATTCCTCCTTACTACACCCTCACGGTAGGAAGGACGCAAAACTGGATTGCGCTTGGAGTATATGCAGTCGTAGTGATACTGGTATCTCGCGTGGTATCTAACCTCAAGGACACCCGGACACTAGCGCTTCAAAGGGAAAAATATACCCGCCAGTTATTTGAGCTTTCTCAGTTGCTAATTGGAGACAAGGAACTCAACGAGCTGCTCAAGACCGTAACTGAAACCGTTCAAACTACCTTCCAGTTTGATGCGGTCGTTCTCCTATTGCCCGGCACTGAAAAACTAGAAATTGGAGCATCGGCTGGGCGGCTTCTCAATTCTAAAGAGATGCGCCTGTTGATACCCGATCAAGGAGTCCCTGCTACCCTCCATCGAACCTCTGATGATGGCAGGCAGACATTATTCTCTCTAGCCTTGACTGCAGGCGGTAAACCTTTGGGACTCCTGGCTATGAGCGGTCCCAAAACTCTCTCCCCTGACATTCAATTACTTTCCACCTTTGCTAACCACGCAGCACTTGCGATAGAACAGGCGCAGTTAAAACGGCAGGTGAATCATACCAAACTGCTTGAGGAGACGGACCGTTGGCGAAAAGCGCTCTTAGGCAGCGTATCGCATGACCTGAGGACTCCACTGGCATCAATAAAAGCGGCAGCCTCTGGTCTTTCTGACGCGAAGGAAACTCTTGATGCCCTGCAGAAGCAGGAACTCTTAGACACCATATCGACCCAGACTGACCACCTCACCCGCCTGGTAGTAAACCTTTTAGACATGACCCGGATTGAAGCTGGGGTTCTCTCACCAAACAAAATTGCCGTAGAGATCACCGAGTTGATCGAGGAGGGCATCGCGGCTATCAGGGACTCATCCGCCCAGATTCAGATTGCTCAACCGGATTGCGCCCGGGAACTGTTTGTCTCAGCGGACCATGTCTTGATTTCCCAGGTAATCGCCAATCTGTTGGAAAACGCGCTACGTTATTCCCCGAAAAATGAACCTATAACGATCAGCATAGAGCCATCAGACACTGAATTGATAGTCTCGGTAACAGACCATGGACCTGGAGTACCCCCCGAATTAAGAGAACAGATATTTGAAATGTTCAAAAAAGACCCCAATGGAGGTCGCGCCGGACTGGGACTGGCTATTGCCAAAGCATTTGTTACTGCCCATGGAGAACAACTAGAAGTCAGCGACTCGCCCTCGGGTGGTGCCTGCTTCAGATTTTCCCTACCCTTGGTTCCAATAGATGGAAACGGATACCTGGATGATCAAACTACTCCTAATTGATGACGATTCCTTTCTTCTGAGAGCACTCGAGATCGGACTCTCAGCGAAAGGATATGAAACAGCGACGTCCAGGAATGCTACTGACGGCTTCGCCCAAGCCGCGCTTATTTCACCAGACCTAATCATTCTCGACTTGGGACTTCCGGATCTGAATGGAATTGAGTTATGCAGAAACATCAGAACCTGGAGCGAAATACCAATCCTGGTCCTCTCGGCAGATGAAGACGAAGCTCAAAAAGTAGCGGCGCTCGATGCCGGTGCCGACGATTACCTAACCAAACCTTTCGGTATGGCGGAGCTCGAAGCTAGGATCCGGGTTGCGCTAAGACACGCCATTGGACGCTCAGCCCGCAACCAGACCACAGTGGTAACGGTGGGCACCGTCTCTATTGACCTTGAAAAACGGACTGTATCCAACAACGGTACATCCGTTGAGCTGACCGCCAGGGAATTCAATCTCCTTTTGTATCTCGCCAGAAACTCCGGGAAAGTCTTCACTCATCATCAAATTCTTAGAGAGATTTGGGGACGGGGATACGGAGAGGAAACGCACTACCTGCGCGTTTATATCAACCGGCTGCGTAAAAAACTTGGCGATCAAGAAGGTAAAATAATCAAAACAAGACCTGGGATTGGATATCAGCTTCTCGACACAACTGAATAGGTATCTGATTCGGGAAGTGGCCGTTCTGGGGTTTATTGATGTTCTGTTAACGATGATGAGGCAAATATTGCCCTTTCGTTAACATATTCCTCCATAACCTCCAATTATGGCTGATTTTCTAGTTGTGATTGGTGTTGTCACATTCGTAGTGGCGATGCTGGGACTTGTTTGGGCCCTGGAGCGGATATGAGCATCCCAGATCTGGCGCTGCTAATTGTATCTGTCGCGGTATTCGTCTATCTGGGATTAGCAATATTCAAGGCCGAGTGGTTCTGATGAATTTCACATGGACAATCGTAGCTCTGGTAATTGTGTTGGGGATATCCTGGCGATTCCTTGGCCAATATATGGTTTCTGTATATCAGGGCCGCACAAAGTGGGCATCTTTTCTGGAGCGGCCAATTTATCGGATAATTGGAGTCGATCCCGAGGTAGAACAGTCCTGGCAGCGATACAGCGCTGCACTTATTATCTTTTCTGGATTTGCGATTCTTATCACCTACCTCATCCTCAGAACTCAGGGATATCTTCCTTTCAATCCCCAGCACCTTCCAAATGTGACGCCGGCGCTGGCATGGAACACCGCGGTTTCCTTTGCAACCAACACAAACTGGCAATCATATTCGGGCGAAACAACCATGTCCTACCTCTCCCAGATGGGCGCATTGACTGTGCAAAACTTCGTCAGTGCCTCCGTCGGAATTGCAGTCGCGGTCGCGTTAATTCGCGGTTTCACCCGCAAGGAGTCTCGGACCATCGGGAACTTCTGGGTAGATCTCACCCGGGGAGTTGTATATATTCTTCTACCAATATCGGCGGTGGCTGCAGTCATCTTCATGGCTCAGGGAGCGCTTGAGACACTGGCTGGACCGGCGCACATCCACAATGTGTTAAATGGCATTAGCCAAAATATTCCCCGCGGCCCGGTCGCATCTCAAGAGGCAATAAAACAGCTCGGAACCAACGGTGGCGGGTTTTTCAACGCCAACGGTGCCGATCCATTTGAGAATCCAACTGGACTTACCAATTTCCTATCCATCGCCCTACTTTTGTCGATTCCCGTTTCGCTCACCTACACGTTTGGGAAAATGGTTGGAAGCCTTCGCGAGGGAGTCGCGATTCTGGCGGTAATGACCATCCTTTTCGGTGCCTGGCTCGCAATTGGCGTCAGTGCCGAACACCAGGCCAATCCTGCAGTGACAGCCGCAGGAGTAACCCACCAACCCGTCGGCAACATGGAGGGAAAAGAAGTCCGCTTCGGAGTTCCCTCCTCGGCCCTTTACAACATCGCCTCGACTCAAACCTCTACCGGGAGTGTCAACTCCGCCAATGATTCTTACAACCCCATGGGTGGGTTCGCCACCATGACCGGAATGATGCTTGGTGAAATATCCCCCGGTGGAGTCGGCAGCGGTATTTACACAATGTTGCTGTTTGCAATTATCGCAGTCTTCCTGGGTGGCTTGATGGTAGGTAGAACTCCCGAATATCTGGGTAAAAAGATCCAGGCCAAAGAAGTTAAACTTGCCGCACTCGGTGTGCTTGTTATGCCAATTATGGTTTTGATATTAACTGCCATTGCGGTATCGGTTCATGCGGGACGCGTAGGACCTCTGAATAAAGGACCGCATGGGTTTTCCGAAATCCTCTATGCCTTTACTTCTGTAACTAACAATAACGGATCAGCTTTCGCGGGCATCAACTCCAATACCGCCTTCTACAACATTATCGAGACAGTTGGTTTTCTCATTGGCAGGTTTGCAATAATTATCCCAACGCTTGGATTGGCCGGCACCCTCGCGGCAAAGAATGTGGTGTCATCCTCCTTGGGTACATTTCGAACCGACAAGCCAATATTCGTATTTCTTTTGCTCGGGGTGGTGCTAATTATCGGCGCTCTCACCTTCTTCCCGGCCGTCTCGCTTGGACCGGTTGTTGAACAACTGTCGTCCGGAAAGTTTTTCTAATGGCAACGCCGTCCAAATGGGTACGTCCGCCAACCACTGGAGCCAGCGAAAGCGAAGCACCCCCGACGAACACCCGCCTATCGTGCCGTTGCCGAACGCAACGAAAGCAGCCCGTCCACTATCTACAACTCATGTCCTACTGGTCGCAGGGAATTTTACCACTGACATCTAATTATGGCTATATCCAACCGCCGCCTGCGTCGGAAAGCGCAATCTGCAAAGGGGATGTTGATGCCCACGTTGCTACGACGGGATACTACCCCGCTGGAGCTTCAACCGGAACGTGCGTATGGCCATCTATTGCTATCAAAACAGGGGAACCTCTAAATGTCTGATCAACCCACACCATCCGCGGTGCAGGAGAGGAACAATGCAGAAAACCCACTCCAAAACCCCAAGGACCTAAAGCAAAACAAGAGTCTGCTTGACCGGCAAATTCTTGCTGTAGCCGCTCTTGACGCGGTCAAGAAATTCGATCCGAGAATCCAAATTAAAAATCCGGTAATGTTTGTAGTTCTTATTGGCACGGTCGTAACTTTGCTGGAATCGATAATGCACCCAAGCGTTTTCACCTGGTCGGTGACAATATGGCTCGCCCTTACGGTGTTATTTGCAAATCTTGCCGAGGCCGTGGCCGAGGGCCGCGGAAAAGCCCAGGCTGACACGTTGCGAAAAATGCGGTCTGATACTGAAGCCCGTCTACTTCACGCGGACGGCACAGAGGGAAAGGTAGCTGCGGCAGAACTTAAAAAGGGTGACCACGTGGTCTGCGAAGCTGGTGACATTATTCCCTCAGACGGGGAAATCATCGAAGGGGTAGCCTCTGTCGATGAATCAGCCATCACCGGCGAATCAGCGCCTGTGATACGTGAATCCGGTGGTGACAGGTCAGCAGTGACCGGAGGAACGAAGGTACTGTCAGACCGCATCGTGATCAATATAACCGCTGAGCGTGGCCACACCTTCCTAGATAGGATGATAACTCTGGTAGAAGGCGCTAGTCGTCAGAAAACGCCAAATGAGATTGCGCTTACTATCCTTCTCTCAGCTTTAACAATCATTTTTCTACCCGTTGTGGTTGTATTGAAACCATTTGCCCATTTTGCCGGCGCCAATGTATCAGTCGTAGTCCTTATCGCACTTTTGGTATGCCTGATACCTACGACTATTGGCGCATTACTATCGGCAATTGGGATTGCCGGGATGGACAGGTTAGTACAGCGCAATGTGTTAGCGATGTCGGGGCGAGCCGTAGAGGCAGCAGGCGACGTCCAAACCCTTCTTCTTGATAAAACAGGAACCATTACCCTCGGAAACCGAATAGCCACAACTTTTTACCCAATCGATGGTCATTCGGAAGAGGAACTGGCCAGCATGGCCCAACTGGCATCCCTTGCCGATGAGACGCCGGAGGGCCGCTCAATAGTAGTGCTAGCAAAAGAGCGGTTCGGTATCCGTGAAAGAGAACTTGGATCAGAACACGTTTTCCTGCCGTTTAGCGCACTGACTAGGATGTCGGGCCTTGATATTGGCAGTAGAAAGATACGAAAAGGGGCCACGGAGGCCATTAAACGGTGGGTAATTGAGCTTGGCGGAAACCCGTCAACAGACCTTGACCGTATTGTGGAACAAATTGCAAAATCCGGGGCAACGCCATTGGCGGTGGCAGACGGACCTCAACTTTTGGGAGTCATTGAACTCAAGGACGTCGTGAAACAGGGAATCAAAGAGAGATTCGCCGAGATGAGATCCCTCGGAATTCGAACAGTGATGATTACCGGTGATAACCCTCTAACTGCTGCCGCTATTGCACAGGAAGCCGGCGTTGATGATTACTTGGCTGAAGCAACTCCAGAAATGAAAATGACTTTGATAAAAACAGAGCAGGAGGGCGGCAAACTAGTTGCCATGACTGGCGACGGAACAAATGACGCGCCAGCTCTGGCGCAGGCCGATGTCGGTGTGGCTATGAATACTGGCACAACTGCAGCCAAAGAGGCGGGAAATATGGTCGATCTTGACTCAAACCCAACCAAGCTCATTGACGTGGTCGAAATCGGCAAACAACTGCTTATCACCCGTGGCGCACTTACGACCTTTTCGATTGCGAACGACGTAGCGAAGTACTTCGCAATCATACCAGCCCTTTTTGTGACCACCTATCCACAGTTAAATGCTCTTAATATTATGCACCTCCACTCCCCTCAAACTGCGATTCTCTCCGCAGTAATATTCAATGCCCTAGTCATCGTTGCACTAATACCGTTAGCGCTCCGGGGGGTTAGATTCAGGCCCTCCGGAGCACATGTGATATTAAGGCGTAATCTGCTCATTTACGGTATCGGGGGAATCATTGTGCCATTTGTATTCATAAAACTCATCGACCTTATCATCACGACGCTGCACATCTATTGAAAGGAGTGGTGATGCTTGTCCATTAACGCAGATCTGTATTACTTTCTCTTGCCTTCTTCATCATTTTGGGTCTGGCATATCCGTTGCTAGAGACGGGTATTGGGCAAGCACTGTTCCCCTACCAGTCAAATGGGTCCCTAACTAAGTATGGCTCCACGCTTGTCGGCCAAAAATGGGCCGGACCCAAGTGGTTCCAGGGACGTCCTGATGCCTACAACCCTATGTCAACTGGTGGCGCAAACCTCGGACCACGATCAAACACACTCGTAACAGAGGTTAGAAATCAAATAGCAAAGCTGAAAAACGAAGGAATTACACCCACACCTGATCTTGTCACCACCTCGGGAAGTGGAGTCGATCCTGACATTTCGCCGGCTGATGCCTATGCGCAGGTTAACAGCGTTGCCAAGGCAAGCAATCTTCCCGCCTCAGTGGTTAGCCGGTTGGTGAAAGCACATATCAGAGGTCCCCAGTTGGGATTCCTTGGATCACCATACATAAACGTTCTGGTTCTCAACGAGGCCCTCGCCAAACTGAAATGAGCACTTTTGAATTTGGGCAATCCGCCACTTGGGGAAATCGGCCAGTTGCAAGACATGTAAGCGATTGTCTGCTCCGAACACGTCTTATCACCACCGGAACTATCCAAAGGACCGAAACTATCAACATTGGTGGCAGCCCAACCTATCGATGCACGCTGAACGATGGGAGCGGCGAGGTTGATCTCCTTTTTGTCGGTCGCCGCTTTGTGGGTGGATTACAGCCAGATACACGCTGCACGGTCGAAGGAACTATCGGAAAACGCGGAGACCGCCTGGTACTGTGGAATCCACTCTACAAAATAGAGTCAAAATAAGATAATTACTGACTTTCCGCAAAACCTCTGCGCAGCCTCCAAACTCGTGAATATTTGCCGGAAATTAAAGTAACAGTCCAGGTCCACAAAGTATTCTTAAATCACACGCTATCTCGCTCCTGCGAGAATACATAGCTTCGCCGGGGTACGATCACTTTATTAGATCCCGGGCCACGACGGCAATCCCACTTCCCCACGCGGTCAGCTGGCTCTGAGGAAGGTATGCAGTGCCTTGAGGAGTATGGTAATCAGTTGGAGTACCGATATAGCGCTCGTGTCCTAGGGAATCGATGAAATAGATCGTCGAAGAATGTATCACATCGGCGGCGGGACTTATAGCGCTCACATAAATTCCATATTGGCGCCACACTGGCTGAAGGGTAGCGAGCGAACCGGTGAAGAAATGCCAGTTCGAAATCTGGTTCAGCCCATGTGCATCAGTAAACGACTTTACCTCCGCCGTAGCCAGATGGAACTTATTCACATTAACCGCGACAAAGTCAACATTGGAGGCATTCCTCCCAACATCGCGGTAGGCATTAATAAACTCCTCGGAAACAAGGGGACAGATATCTGTGCAGTTTGGGTCCATGAAATCAAGTACGACCGCATGGCCTCTGAAACTGGAAAGCGAAAGGGTCCGCCCGTTCTGATCGGTCAAGGTAAAGTTCGGGGCTGAGATATTGGAAGTGGGTGCCAGAGCCATCAAATCAGCCAAAGAAATCGACAAATTCGAAGGAATTCCGCTGACACTAACCTGTGAAGATTGCGCAGACGAATGATGCCGACTAAAAACAAACACATCCAGTCCGGCAAGGAAAACCAGCAACACACCGATAATCACAAAATGCAAATTCCTGGGTCCCTGCCATCTCTCCCTACTGTGGGTACCCCGGTGCCAAACCAGGTTATTAATACCTTTCCCAATTGATTTCGAAAGCTGCACCACAATTCCTTAGTTAGAATCAGAAGCCATCCAATTATAACAAAGCTTGATAACTACCTTGCCATGGACTCGCTACTGTATCGATGAAGGTTCGGGAATCGCCCAACAAACATCCCATAATTAGCAATACCTGTCAACATCACTACCAGCCCGAGATATTTCAAGTAGTAGTGGCCAGCCCGACGTTTGCTGAAGAGGATCAAAACACCAGATTGTGAAATTGCCCTGGCGCGACAGATCTGCTAAATCTAAATCCCTGGCCAAAGTGACATCCCATTTCAACCAACCGGTCTGCTTGCTGCTGCGATTCAATGCCTTCCGCGACAAGAGTAAAATTTAAACGGGTGGCCATATCCACAATCGCTCCAATGGTCAACTCACCCTTGGTGCCAAGTTGATCCACAAAGGACTTATCGATTTTCAAAATATCGATAGGAAGATCTGTCAGCATACTCAGCGAAGAATATCCTGTTCCAAAATCATCAATTGCCAGCAACACGCCCATCTCAGACAACTTTCTGATGATCTCATTCGAACTGGCTGGGTCACTGAATACCGAGGTCTCGGTAATTTCCAATACGAGGTGACCGCTGGCAAGTTTGAAGTCATCAAGGACGGACCCCAGGTCCCGGATAATATGATCCGAGCGAAGCTGATGACGGGACACGTTTATGTGCATTGCAAATTCTGTGCCTACCAAACCTTCCTTTAACCACTCCGAAAGCTTTCGTGACGCCTCCCGCAACACCCATCTTCCGATAGGAACAATGTTGCCGGTATCTTCAAGTACCGGAAGAAAATCACTCGGAGGAATTAATCCACGTTCAGGATGCTCCCATCTAATAAGGGCTTCTGCCGCTACTATCAAATTAGTCCTGAGATCAACAATGGGTTGATACTCGAGCCGAAACTGACTGCGGGTAAGTGCCTCACTCAATTCTGATTCCATTTCCAACCGCTGTTCTGCGGCGACCCTCAAACCTTCGTTGAAAAACGCAATCCGTGGCTCATCGAATACAATCGCCCGTAGCAACGCATTATTTGCCCTTTGGAGCAAAGTCTCGGCACTTATACCGGGAAGGGCAAATTCAACGCCGAAAGCCGTACCGGCCCGGACTACCCGACCCTCCACATTGATATCACCGATTGCAATGCTGCGCAGCCGCTGCAAATAGCTAAGCGCACTGGCGGCGGACAGATCATCCATTAAAAGAGCAAATCGATCTTCCCCTATCCTCGCCAACAGATCGATATCCCTGACATAGGTACTAAGACGGTGAATAATCTCGATTGTCGTCGAATCCTGGTTCGGAGTACCTCCCGCGCTGTCGACATAATGGTACCTGTCCAGTTGAAATGCCGCCAATACTACAGGATTTCTTGAGGCACCCTTGTTGACCATCAATCTTCGAAGCTCATTTATAAGCTTATGACGGTTTGCCAAACCGGTCATTGGATCAAAACTGGCGGAGTCCAGACGACTCGATTCGAGTTTTTTCTCATTAGTAATGTCTCGTAAGGAAACCGTAACAAATTTGTTATTGAATATCTGAAGGCTCGACGCCGTTACCTCAACCTCTAATTGCGACCGATCCTTACAGACCGCGAGGGTTTCGAATCGGCACAGGGAGTCACTTACATTTGCGCCACCCGTAAGAGAAACAACAGGCCCCACATCTTTCAGCAACTGTCTAAGGGACATTGAAATCAGGTCGTCCCTTATATACCCCAAAAGCCGGTCCACCTGCTTGTTCGCAATGATTACCCTGTCATTCTCATCAAAAATAATCGTTGGATTGGGGGCGTTCTCAACTATGGAATGCAATCTCGAAAGATTCTCCGTAAGCGACGCAGTTAAATATTGGCGCTCCAAGGCCGAGCTTCCGGTTGCGGCCAAAAGCTCAAGGGCAGTGAGTTCCTCGTCGAACACTTCGCGTTCGGTTAGGCTAGCCGTTATTAAGACCGCAACTATCTTCCCGCCATTCCACATTGGAATCCCAACCGTAGTACGCAAATTCAATCCACTGAAACTGGGCAAGGCGTGCGGATAATTCGCATAGTCTACGATCACGGTGTCGTTTCTTTCCAAAACCGAACCGGTTATACCACCTATTGGAATATCTTGATCCAGAAGTTCTGTAGGTATCTCCGGGGTTGGGTGGAGATACCGAAAGGTCCGTTGATCCTGGCTCACGACTGTCACGGCGGAAACAGTGAAACCAAGAGCTACAGCAGATTCTACTATTGACTTGTGGATTTCCGAGGGAGTCTGGAGCGACGCTATCTGATGGGCACGAAACGCATTACCACTCCACAGATTGGCCTTTGCCCTCAAAGTCGACTCGTAGCGCGATCTCTGTTCGATTTCGCCGGCAATCTTGTGAGACATGAAACTTGCCATAAGGGCCATAATGATGAACGCTAGAAGATGCAACCCGAAAGCAAGAATCTCATTCCCGCCAAGTTTCTTAACTTCCACGGCAACAACGTATACAATCA
>JABEUP010000125.1 GCA_013044365.1 Acidimicrobiaceae bacterium | reverse complement strand
GAACCCCCAAAGGCGTAGGGCCAATTGGAAATGGCGATGAAATAGTTGCCGAGGTTTCTCAGATTGGCAGGCTGAGCGTAACCGTAAGTAATGATGGGGCGACATTTTCGGTGACCAGAGGCGGAACTACCGGTCCGGTGCCGCCCACTGACGAAGAGATAGGTTGATTCGGTTATGGTGGGATTTAGGTCGTATTTCGTATGCCTGTCGGGCGCACCCCAGACAAATTCCCGTTGTGGCGGAAGGTACCCGGAGGTTTTTAAAAAGCTAACAGATTCAAAGGTGTCAGCAACTAGTTCAAAGTTAGGAGGAAATGAAAATGGCGAGTCCAATATTTAGGGCACCCGAGGGGATGCCCAAGAAGAATGAGGTTGATGAGTTCTATGAATCGGTTGCCGATGCTGATTTGCAGCCGCTATGGGTGCAAAAGGGTATTATGCCCGGGGCACCTCCGTTGGCTGCCGTCCCGTTTGCCTGGAAATGGAAGACGCTCAAGGAGCTGGCCGAACGTTCTGGAGAACTCATACCAATTGACAGAGGTGGGGATAGGCGGGTGCTGTCTTTGTCCAATCCAGGTTTGGCTGGCCAGCCGTTCGCGACCCAAACGCTATGGGGAGCCGTTCAATATCTCGGACCGGGTGAGGTTGCTCCAGCTCACAGGCATACACCTGCCGCGCTGCGATTTGTGATAGAGGGGAATGGAGTTTGGACTTTGGTGAACGGTGATCCGGTACCAATGTCACCAGGAGACCTGGTCTTGACCCCAAGCTGGTCCTGGCATGAGCACCACAATCCCGGGACCACCCCAATGCTTTGGTTTGATGCTTTGGATTTGCCGCTTGTCCGGTCGCTTGATGCGGTATTTTTCGAAAACGGTCCAGATCAGATGGTCAACAGGGCTGTGGACCCGATTTCAAGATCTGAAATGAATTACGGAACCTCAGCTGGCCTTGTTCCGTTCGATGCCGCGCAGGAGAAGGCGTACTCACCATTGTTTGCCTACCGGTGGAAGGATACCGACCGCACTCTTGCCAGTTTGATGGAATTATCGAGAGACGGGACTGCGTCGCTCAAGTTCGTCGATCCAACCCGCGGAATTGACGTAATGCCTACCATGCGGTGCTCGATGCACCGGGTTCAGGCGGGAGCCAAAACTCAAAAGTACAGAAGAAATGGCTCTTCAGTCTGGGTTACTTTCCGTGGTTCCGCAGTAGCGACGATAGGGGACGACAGGTTCCATCTGGATGAAGGAGACATGTTTGCGGTTCCATCTTGGTGCGCACTGTCAATAGAGGCGACCCAGGACGCAGACTTTTTCTGTACCTCTGATGCACCCGTGTTCGAAGCCCTGGGTTTGGATAGAGTTGAGGTTTTAGACTAGCTGGATTAGTCGGTGGTGCCAATGAAGCCGGGTCCCTTGGCTTCGAGGCCGGGTGCCAGACAGCAGATTCGTATTTGGCAGTTACATGCTGCATCCTCGGGTGTTCAACATTGACTGGCGTATTATTCTGCTTCAGAAAGTTAGATTTATTTACTTCAGGTAAATTCGAAATGAGGACGTGAACATGAGACTAGCTACCATCAGGGTCCCGGAAGGGACGAGGGCTGTATCGATCGAGGGGAGTCAAGCGGTTGAACTCGGTTACAGCGACGTGGGGTCACTTTTATCCAACCCTTCCTGGGAAAGTGAACTTAATCGTAGCGAAGTGGTTCATAACCTTGAGGGTCTTGATTATTCAACCCTGATTCCTTCACCATCCAAGATCATCTGCGTTGGCCACAATTACAGGAATCATATCAAGGAAATGGGGCGGGAATTTCCAACCCATCCGACTCTGTTTGCAAAGTTTGCGGAAGCTCTAATAGGAGCGAATGACGAGATTTACCTATCGCCAGAGTCTCCAATGTACGATTGGGAGGGCGAACTTGGCGTGGTAGTCGGAAAAACAGTCCGCAGTTGCAGTGAGAAAGAAGCACGTGACTGTATCGCCGGCTTTACCGTGATAAATGATGTCACTGCACGTGACTGGCAATACCGCACTTTGCAATGGCTGCAGGGCAAGACATTCGAAGGGTCTACTCCAGTTGGTCCACACCTTGTCAAGATGGATGTGGATCAGGTTATAGAGGAGGGATTGGATCTTAGTTGCGAAGTCAACGGAGAACAAGTTCAACACACGACGACCTCAGACCTTTTGTTCGATCCTGCGTTTCTGGTTTCTTATATATCGAAGATTTTGACGCTTCGTCCAGGTGATGTCATTGCCACCGGAACCCCCGGCGGAGTGGGGTATGCCCGTGACCCCCAAAGATTTTTGAAGGACGGCGATATTTTGGTGACAAAGATAGAAGGAATCGGCGAACTCAGAAATATTTGCAAGAGCGCGTAATCGATGTTGGACGGGTCGAAATAGAAGAGGTAAGTCGACATTGGATACTGAGCTTTTTAGCACCCATCTTAAGTGGATGACACAAGGTACCACCTTGTTTGGGGAAGGGCTGTTGCTCTTAGATCCCGAGGAACATGAAAGACCCTCTTTACTTGAATCCTGGAGCGTTTCCCACCTTATTGCTCATGTGAACTCGAATGCCAGGGCATTAGTTAATCTCACAGTTTGGGCTAGCACGGGTGTTGAAAATCCGATGTATCAAAGTAATGAAAAAAGGGCAACAGATATTCACGAAGGGGCCAAACGACCCCTGACTCGCTTGATGGATGACTTTCATGTTTCCAGCCGGGAGTTCTACGACGGAATTACCGCCCTTTCTACTGGCCAGCTTGACTTCAAAGTGAAAAGTGCCCGGGGGCGGGATATTCCAGTGTCAGATGCGGTTTGGATCCGAATCCGAGAGGTTTGGATCCATGCCGTGGATTTGGCCGTTGATATAGGCTTTTCCCAGTTCCCAGCCGCACTTTTGGACGCACTTATGGATGATGTGGTTTCAGGTTTTTCGGTGAGAGAAAACCATCCGAATCTTGAATTGGTTGCCAAAGATGTTTCTAGAACATGGAACCTAGGGACGCCAGATCTCGCTGTCGTCGTGGAAGGCAGTGAGCATGCCATCTTAGGGTGGCTTCTCGGGCGTGGCGATGGAAGTAATTTAAATTTTGGGACTCCCCAAGGGCTGGCTCCGATTTTGCCTGCGTGGCTGTAACGTCAAGGAAAAATGCAATGTAGCTGGCTGGTAATCCGGGGCGCCTTTACAAATGTCATAAGGAATGAGGGTCCACTTTCTTTTGTGGACAGGGGATATCATTGTAGCGACTGAAGGGTTGGCTAGTTGGGCATACGGCACAGGATAAAGTTTTGCATGTTCAAACCAAACGCTTTGTCAGTGTCGGCACTCGTATTGGCAGGTTCTCTAGGAATTGCTGCGTGCGTCACATCGAATGCAAGCTCGGTTACGCGTCCAACTGCGGGATCTGGCGTTAATTCTGCTGTTAGCATCCAGAAGCAGATTAATGTTGTGATTTCCTCTTCCAACCCCTCGGTGGTTGATCAGGGTACTGCTCCCAATCTGGCTGGATTCGGGGGGTCGGTTTTTGTCTCCCGAAGTGGTTTCATGATTGCAGCTGAGGGCAGCGCGAATGAGAGCCGCATCTTCCTGCTGGATCAGCCGCTTGCCTCCTGGACGTATCTTGGTTCCATCCCTGGGGCTGTCGCTCAGTTAGATTTTGAGTCGCTAACGACTGGATTTGCCCTGGTGCAGGCACCCAATTCAAATGTGTTTTCTTCCGACGCGCTCTACTCGACTTTAGATGGAGGACGGCACTGGACCAAAGTCTCGGCTGGCGACTTTAACCAGGTGCATTTTTTTGACTCTCAGAGCGGGATAGCACTTTCAAGTACGGCCGGTGGTCCTAATGCGGCAACTCAAATTTTGTTGACAAACGATGGCGGACATCATTGGATACCGGAACCTTCCCCGGTATTTGCTAACACGTACCCTTTTGGAACCCGCTCCGTCAGTTTTTCCTTCATATCCCGCCAGGCCGGCTGGTTGGCTTTCGGCGGAGAGCCGGGAACTGGGGATCAGGAGAAGTGGCTATTTAGAACTGTCGACGGAGGTACATCCTGGACCAAGGTCGCTGCAGCGGTGATGCCTTCCTCGCCTACAGTGGGAAACCTGCCCGGATTTCCAATTGGGGGTTACCTCGAACAAGTGCGTTTTTTGGGTCCTTCGGTCGGCTATATGATTCTTGGTCGTGGTAGTTCCGGCGGTGTGCTGAAAACTGTAGATGGAGGAGTTGATTGGACTGCAGTCCAGCTGCTGCCAACCAACGACTTTAGGCCGACCAGTATTTCAAACCTCGCTCCGGTCACTCCATATGGCGGTATTGCCGCTACGGCTACCGGGTCAATTTGGAACCAAGCCAGCGGCGGGGGGAATTGGAAGCGAATCTATCCTCCCTATCGGGCATTGAGTATTTCATATCACTTGGGATACCTGGGAGTGGTCACTGAACATGGCCGCGTGCTTGAATTGGCGACAAGTAACCCCGGTTCACCAAAGCTTCTGGGAGACTTTGGGTTGAATACCGGTTCGATTAACCTGGAATCAGGGAAAGTGATGCTATTTACCAGCAACGGAATTGAAATCAATACAACTGGAACAGGTTGGTTTTTGCAGCGGTATCCGACAGGCTGGCATTTCTTGAGCGGCAGCATTGAAAATGGTTCGGTTGGAATTGCGGTTAGAATTCCCCGGACCGATGCCGTCGAGGTTACCGTCGATTCCGGTAGGAACTGGGAAAATGTTAACCTACCTTTTCTGCCTTTTTCAGTTGATCCGCTCAGTCCTAACAATTGGTGGATGATTGGAGTTCTGTCCACGCCTCTGGTACCTAATCCATACAACAAGAACATTTCGGCTCGGACTTACAGCCTATACCACACTACCAATGCCGGGAAAAGCTGGACGCAGTACAAGTCCGGTTGGGGAAGCCAGAGTGGATTGATGGGAGTGAGATTCGTGTCATCTTCAGATGGATATGCCTGGAATCAAGATACCTTATTTGTGACTACTGATGGTGGGGCCACCTTTGTCAGTCATAAGTTTGCGGGCAATTTGTCGATTCTAAATAGTTTCGGATTTACGGTGGGAACCGGAGGCCAGGCTTGGCTTGCTTCGGGTTCATATCCAATCTTTGAGACCACGGACTATGGCTCTCACTGGAAGGCATTGGGATAGATGGTCTGATTTTCCCGGTCACATGATAATGTCCGTGTCCCCGGTTTGCGGGCGTCCACTTCTCGGTTGTCAGTTGCCTAACGGTATGGGTTTTGATAGATCGGCGCATAAGGATGATATTGATTCCTTTGCCTGAACTAGACGGGGGAGATTCCGCGTTTTGGTTTGGTACTGGTTTCTGCGACGAAATTTAGACATTGATAACTCGTTGTATTTTGAAATTCCCCTGGTCCAGCCTGTCCGGGCCGCTAGATTTGTTGTATGCCTCCAGTGTCCAATCAGGATTTCAGTGACGATGATTCCAGATCAGGACCGCTTAAGGACCTTTTGGTTATTGATATTTCGAGAGTTCTCTCGGGCCCTTACGCGGCAATGTTGCTCGGAGACCTGGGTGCAAGGGTGATCAAAGTTGAGCGGCCCTCCACTGGGGATGACACACGAGCTTGGGGGCCGCCGTTTGTGGGTCCGGAGGGAAATAAGGAGAGCGCATACTTTCTAAGCACCAATAGGAACAAGGAATCGATTGTCCTGGATTTCAACTCCAAGGATGATTTGGAAGTGCTGAAAGCCCTTGTCAAAAGGGCAGATGTATTGATCGAAAACTTTCGCCTGGGCGTTCTTGAGCGGCTCGGAATCAGCCACGCGGTACTGCAGAGTTTAAATCCTGCTTTGGTAGTCCTTTCAATAACGGGATTTGGACATTTCGGCAAAGGAAAGGATCGTCCAGGATATGATCAGATCATCCAGGGAGAGTCCGGCCTTATGAGCTTTACCGGGCCGGATAAAAACACTCCTACAAAAGTTGGAGTACCGATCGCAGATATTTTGACTGGTATTTTTGGTGCTTTGGGTGTCACGTCCGCGCTGCACGAAAGATCTAAAACCGGTCTTGGTCAGGTGGTGGGAACCTCACTATTGGCCAGTGCAATTGCTGTGCACACTTATCAAGGGACCAGGTGGCTGGTTGCCAATGAGGTTCCGGAGGCGGAAGGAAATCTGCATCCTACTGTATCTCCTTACGGAAGTTTCAGGTGTGTTGACGGGTTCATCCAGATTGCGGTGGGAAATGATTCGCTATGGCGCAAATTTGCGGTACTAGTTGGGCTTGACCCGGATGACGGTCGATTTGCTACTAATCCGGATCGTGTGACAAACCGACGTTTCCTCGCTGGTTTAATTGAAGAAGCATTATCGGTCGCAACCGTAAAAGCGTGGATTGAAAGGTTAGGAGCAATTGGAGTTCCTGTCGGTGAGGTGAGAAGTCTTGACAAGGTCTACCAAGACCCTCAGGTAATTGCAGAAAAGATGATTATTGAGACCCTCCACGCCACCTTGGGTGAAATCAGGCTTCCTGGGAGTCCGCTTCAGTTTGAAAGAGGACGTGAAACTCATACCGCGCCTCCAACGTTGGGTGAGCACTCCGAGGCTATCAGAGAATGGTTGGAGCGCACCTCCGAGTGAGATCGTCTTAGGGTTGCACGCAGCTTCAGAGCGATTCAGGTTAACTTCAGATTACATAAGTTGTAAATTTGCTGTTCATAATTGCTTGTTAGACTGGCAACCTGAGGCTACGGATTGATGGCTATTTTCAACTGAACCCGGTAGCTTTCTAAATTCGAAACGACATAAGGGCGTGTTAGTGAGTGCATTGTTGATGCGAAGGGTAAAAATTATCTGCACCTTGGGTCCGGCAACCGAGGCCGAGCCGGTTTTAAGTGCCTTAGTTGCAGGCGGTATGGACATAGCCCGTCTCAATTTTTCGCACGGAACCCATGAGATACACAAGCGAGCTGCAGAGCGTCTTCGCAGCGTTGCGAAATCTCAAGGGAAGTATGTCGGTTTACTGGCCGATATTTCCGGACCAAAGCTGCGGGTGGGTGTCCTTTTAGAGCCGCTAAATCTCAAGGTCGGCGATTCTGTCGAATTGCGCGAAACCGATGACTCGCCATCTCATGACGCTTCCATTCCAATAGCCGCATTTGGAACTCTTTCGCAACTGACTCCCGGCGAAACGGTGAGTTTTGCCGACGGAACGATCGTCGTGAAAGTGGTGGGAGTTTCCGCCTCAAGAGTACAGGGAACTGTAGAGGTGGGAGGTATTCTGACATCGCGCAAGGGAGTAAACTTTCCCCGGGCACAGATTAAACTTCCTTCGCTTACCCCCAAAGATATCGCTGACATCGAGTTTTGTCTGGAGCTTGGAGTTGATTTTTTCGCGATCTCATTTGTGCGGCGTGTCGAGGACGTGTTACATGCCCGCGAAGTGATCTCAAAGTTTTCACCCAGACACGCTCATCGGATAATCTCAAAAATTGAGAGGCCCGAGGCTCTTGAGGATATCGAGGCAATCGTAAGAGCTTCCGATGGAATCATGGTTGCCCGTGGAGATCTTGGGGTCGAGATTCCACCCGAGCAGGTGCCTATTGAACAAAAGCGGATAATCCACTTGTGTAATACCATCGGCAGACCTGTGGTGACCGCCACCCAAATGCTTGAGTCGATGGTCCATTCCACAATGCCGACCCGCGCTGAAGCTACCGACGTTGCAAATGCGATATTTGACGGTACAGACGCAGTAATGCTCTCAGCGGAAACTGCTGCTGGTGATCATCCGATTGATGCACTTGAGTATATGGCCAGAATATCTTCCAGGGCCGAGAAAGAGTTGCAGAACCAGGAGCTGACTCTTCTGAACCGCCCAGAGCCATCGAGGGAGACTATTGCAGATGGAATCGGGTATTGTGCGGAACAGCTGACACGTTACCTGCCGATTAAAGCCATAATCGCCGTGACCGAATCCGGTCACTCAGCCAGGGTAATATCAAAGTTTCGCCCTTCGGTGCCTGTAATCGGTGCGACGACAAACGCGATCGCTGCGCGCAGCTTGAGCTTGAGTTTTGGAGTCATGCCTGCCGTGGTCAATGAGTCATCTGCTGACACCGAGAAAGTGATCTTATCTGCGCTCGATTATGCGAAGCATATTGGTCTGGTAAATGATGGTGACTTATGCGTAGTTGTCGCAGGCATACCCTTCGGGGTCAGAGGCACCACAAACCTGGTCAAGGTACAGAGAGTCGGAGATGGGTTCCTGGTAAATCCAGATCTCTGATGGGATCCGGAACAATGTGACTAAGTAGTTCTGCAGAACTGCATCAGTTTTGCAGGTCATTCATTGGCAGCACCATCTGTGGTTTTAGTATTACGTGATCATCAGAGATCGGTATTACCGCTGAACCGATCGCGAAGAATTCAATCGTATGGGAGCCCCAGCCATGGGACTTCTCAATTAGTTGCACACCCACAATTCCCTGGGCCTTTACCGCTTGCGCCTCAGTCTGCATCCTCTCCATGGCAAGTTCTCTCGCATCGTAGAGTGCTTGTGTAAAGTTGGTCATTTCCACATTTTTCATGGAGTTCCCCCAACTTTGCCGCATGCTTTGATGTGCAACGTGATAAACGCAGTTCCCCATTACCAGGCCTAGCGGCCGGTATCCAGCTTGAAGGAGCGTCCAAAAATCTTGTCCAGAAAGGTCCGAGGTAAACGGACGATTATCTAATGTCCGGTGCAGTACTCCGTCCCGATGTCTGACCGCTGTACCAATTGCAATGAATTCTGCCAGGTCAGGACCCCACTCATAACGCCCCACTTCAAGACGGACACCAATTATGCCGTCCGCTCCAAGCTGGTCAGCCTCTTCCTCCATCCGAGTCATTGCTAGCTCTCGGGCGTGATACATTGCCTGGGTAAGTACTGTCAATTCCTGGCTTTGCTGCCAGCGGGCGAACTGGAACCCTATGTGGTAGATAGAGCTGCCAACCACCAGACCAAGGGGCTCGAATCCCGCCTCTTTGACAAGGAGGAACTCATTGACCGAAAGATCGGAAGTAAAAAGGCCGGACTTGTTTTCTGCCAAGCGCCTAGCTGAGTCAGAGGGAAGTCCTTCCTTTGAGGTTGGGTCATAAGTCAAGGTGATGCTCCAATTCCTAGTCTATGGATTTATGAATAAAATCTTTTGCTGCTTTGGTGGCGCAAAATCAGTTGGCTGGGTGATCGCCGTGGCCAGCACGTGTGATATGAATGAAACTGCGCCGACATTTTCACTATTACTTCCGGGCAGACGGTAACTATTGGTACTTGAAATAAAGTTGAAGTCAATTATTCCTTTTGCGCCGTTGGATTTAGCGGCTTTTTCAACCTCGCGCATGACGATATGGCGGCTGGCATAGTATCCTTCTGTAAATTCTCTGACCTCGAAGTTGACCACATTGGTACCGAACATTGAGTACATCTGCTGGAAGGTATATTGGGACAGAGATGCCAGATAGCAAGAACTCGCTCCAACCAAGCCTACCGGTACGATACCGTTCTCAAGAAGCAGATAAAGATCCTGGCCACTGAGAGTCGTAATTATTGCCTTATTTTTCGCGTTTCGCTTTGCGGTTGATAACGGTTCATTAAGACTCTTGACCGCAGTACCGACTATGGAGAATTCAATCAGCCCTGACTCCGAGTCGAACATTCCCTGCGTTATGCGTGTTCCTACCACCGCATCAGCATGAGCGAGGGCAGCTTCTTGTTCGAGGCGCCCGATTGCGAGCCGTCTGGACTCATTGAACGCCTCAGTAACGATCCCCAACGGCTGTGAGCCGCCGTACGGCATCGGTTGATATCCAATTTTATACACCGCAGTTCCGGCAACCTGGCAAATTGGATGAAGTCCACAACTCTTGAGCAACGCAAATTCGTTAACTGTCAAATCCGAAGTGAAGCTGTTTTGTTCGGAAAGCGAGGTCAGCCTCCTCAGGGCTGCGGGGACAAGCTTTCCGCTTTCCAGCGCCTGTTGGGAGGCGATAGGGTCGTCAGTGACGGTGGAATTTGATAATGTTGGAATCGAATTTTGTGGAGCGTCAGGCTTTTGATTTCTTGAACGGAAAAAGGGCATGTTAAAGTAGGCCAAGCATTCTATTAATGGTTACCCGGGTTATTTCAGACTGCTCCGCTTCAATCGCTACCTGGTGCGCTAACGAAGCCGCCCACTTATCCATGGTTAATTCGTCTGTTTTGATGACGATATCGCGAACTATCTTCAGCCTTGAACATTTCACGGCATTTACGGATTTCGTGTTGGCAATAGTGTAGATCTGGTCACTCAATTGGACTGAAATTTCTTCGATCACGGTCTCTTTGGACAGCAGACTCCGTCTGCGCCTCTTTATTTTTACACCAGTTGGAGAGATCGACAACAGCAGTTCGGCAAGAGCATTCATGGAGGATTCAATATCTGAGTTGTCTAGTCGTAGAGATGCGGCCAGTAGTTCAAGCTGAGATGGCTTAAATGCAAATTTTTCCAATCCGTTATTTTCAGTTGCGCCCACCATCTGTATGCTAACCAATTAATGTTGACAATGTTGGTCAGTTTAATTAATTGGAACTGTGAGCGTTCCTGTGTTGTGGGACTCATTCAGTATGCTTTTATTTGGTCCCGATAAATTCCGAATAATGGTATCGGGTCAAGGGTCTCTAAGTGCACAGTAAATCCACTTGGTAATGCTCGGGATCTGTGGCGATCAGACGGCTAAGGAAGCGTTTTCTCTCGCCAATCGCGCCCGGTACGGTGTTATCGTGTGCTTCAAGATCAAAAAGGCTGGTAGTCGGTATTTTAAATTATGTATGTCTCGACTGGTAAAGAGAAGTGATGTAAAACTGTATGTACCTGATGTATGAAAGGAAAGGGACATGGCACGAAGATCAAGCCTTACCAGTCAGCTTTACCGGGCAGCGCGTCTATCCAATAATCTTAGGGCAGCTTCGGGCGGCCCTACGTCTTACGCGAAGAGGGTTGTGCGCCGGAAGGTTTACGCAAAGCAGATGGCGCTTACAAGAAGAATGCTAAAAGGATTCGGACTTTCGCGTTGATTTTTACCTGTTCGGATAGATCTGGTCGATGCCAGGCAGTATCGCAAAGCGTTTATTGGGATTGTCAGTACAAACTAACTTGAGTTACGGAAAACGCGGTATTGTATTGATTCTGTTTGTGCGGGTCTGGCATATTTCTTAGGGGGGAGCATGGCCAATTGGGATCAAGTAGTCCCAGATTTGGACCGCGAAATATATTCCAAGGCAGGATTCGGCAAGGCTACTAATTGGAACGGCCGCCCTGCGCTTGTAATCATCGACGCTTTGTGGTCGTTCATCGGTCATGAATCCGTCGATGTTCTAGAGGCAATTGAAGAGTATCCAACTGCATGTGGTAGATCAGGCTGGGATGGTTTGGAAAAGATTGTAGTAGCGCTCGATTATTTCAGGAGTCTATGTCTCCCGGTAATTTATGTATGTGCTGACGGTAGCTTGCGAGACGTTTACGGTGCAACAACCAGAACCAGAAAGCCAGTGTCATTGAAAGATACGGATGCCTTTGCCATACCCGAGATGATTTCACCTCTCGAAGGCGAGCCGATCATTAAAAAGACCAAGGCAAGTGGATTTTTCAGGACTCCGTTGGATATCATGCTCAGGAAAATTGGGGTGGAAATAGTTGTACTGGCTGGCTGTACGACATCTGGTTGCATCCGTGCTAGTGCAGTCGATTCGCATTCGCTCGGTTTTGAGACGGTTCTTCTGGAAGATGCCATTTGGGACAGGTCGTCTTTTTCGCATGCGGTGTCCTTGTTCGAATTGTCTATGAAATATGCTTCCGTCGTAAATGTGAATGATGCCTGTATCCAGATAGGCAGGGTTGCTGATGTAAAGGGAATTTCAGAATAGGGCAGGGATTTGTTTTTGCTTTTGCTTGGCGGTCTGTGCCACACGATTTCGGATCGGTCCGACTGTTAAAGCAATTGCGGAATTATTGTGCCATTCATTAGCTGGTGAAACCATATTTGGTTGAGTCGAACATTCTGTAATCATGAGATGCAAGCACAACATCAGCCTCCCTTTCCAAGCGGGAAAATGAATCAAAGCACAACTCAAGGCCACAATTGGCCGTAGGAGCAATATGTCTTCCGTTATTGCCTTCCCAATTCTCTATTTGATTCACAAGGTCACCGGCTACCGCATATCTGCCTTGTCGTGTTTCGAAGATTACCGCAGACGATCCCGGGGTGTGGCCAGGAAGCGCCAAAATGCGACATCCAGGAACCACCTCGACGTCTCCTTGGATGATCTCGAACTTATCGAACGCCTTCATCCAACTGGGGAATACATTCCTATAGCCAGCTTCGTATCCGGTCCGGTGTTCCGGATTTGGTGCCACGGCGTATTGGACTTCTTTTTTCTGTACCAAGATTCTGGAATTTGGTAGGTGCTGCGCGTGGGAGCAGTGGTCAAAGTGAAGGTGCGTGAAGACCACGTCGGTGATCTCGTTGGGGTCGATTCCATTGGATCGAAGGACAATATCGATTCTGTCCTCCTGTCTGACCTCGAGTCCGGTATGGAATTTTGAGGTCTCTTCCGTAAGGGCCGCAGGTCCAGTGTCGACAAGGACCACAGAATTGGTCGATGTGCTTCGCGCTAGCCAAGAGATGCACGGCGCTTCGATAGTTTGTGTAGTTTCGGCCTGGAGGAGGAACTTTGCAATCGGGAATGCAGGAAACCTGCCAACCATGAGTGGCTGCAAGACGAAGTGATTCGGCATCTATAGATCCTTCCAATGACTGTCGCGGCAGAACTAGTGCATGAACGATCCGCCGTCGACAACCAGTGTTTGGCCGGTGATAAAGTCGCTGTCAGAGGACGCGAAAAAAGCAACTGCTCCCACCAAATCAGCGGGTTTCTCGGTTCTCTTCAGTGCGCGATCGGTGGCGCCGGCATTTCTAAATGATAAAGTACCCTCATCTGGATTGACTTCGCTTAAAGTATTTCCAGGAGCGACGCAGTTCACATTTATTCCAAATGGTCCCAGTTCCCGCGCTAATGTTCGGGTAAAACCCAGAACTGCCGCCTTGCTGGTCACGTAGTGGATCCTACTTGCTGATCCTTTGAGCGCGGTTCCTGAACTTATGTTGATGATCTTGCCGCTCATCTGTTTTTTCATAGTTGGAGCGACTGAACGGCTTGCAAGCCAGGCGCCTTTGACATTTACCGCCATCATTGCGTCCCACTCTTCGACCTCTATCTCATCGAATGGCGAGCGTGACATTGGAATTGTGGAGAAGATTGCCGCATTGTTGACCAGGATGTCGATTCGACCAAAGGTCTCCAGAGTTCTCCGAGCCATGTTATCGAGGCTTTTAGGATCTGTCACGTTTGTCGCTACCGCCAATGCGGAACGGCCAATGCCCGTTAACTCTGCGGCAACATTGTTACCGGCATTTTCATCGAGTTCAGCAATTACGACCTGGGCTCCCTCGGCTGCGAGCCGGGTTGCATAGGCTTGGCCAATTCCGTGGCCTGCACCAGTTATTATGGCAACCTTTCCTTTGAGCCGGGTGCTGATTATTTCATCTACAGTCTGGCTGGTTTCTGTAGCATCTGTTGCTTTCTGACTCAAGGTAAGATCCTTTCGAGTATCCATTCGTGTCCGCTCGGGTCTTTGGGACAGAATTTGGTGTGGCAATTATAACAAGCCAGTCTTCTGACAGACACCAATCGAGGATATTAAAGTGTTTTCTTTCGGAATTCTGCGAAGGGGCTGGCTATTTGGCAAAAAACCTAATTGTTAGCGAGACGGGTGCTTGTTATCCACGGCCCTGATTGGCCATCTCCGGAGGAGCACCCTGGTAGCCCCTCGGACTGACTCTTACGTCGATGAGTGCGGCATTACCCGCATCAACTTCAGAAATTGCTTCAGCGATGGCCTTTTCTAACTCAATTACTGAGCGAATTGGCCCGAATCCTTTGAGGCCGTGCCCACGCGCGATAGTTGCCAGATCTGGATCGGGATCTCTAAGGTGCTGGCCGACCCAGCGGTTTTCAACTGGTCGCTCCCGCGTTATCGCCACCCTTTGCTGATGAACTTCGTCATTGTAATAGGCTCTGTTGTTTGCAACGACGACGAGTAGTGGAAGCCTGTGATGGGCGGCTGTCCACAATGCGGACGAACTCATCAAATAGTCGCCGTCTCCTATCACAGCCACCGGCATTCTGTCGCTTCCCGCCAATGCCAGAGCGGCACCGACTGCGACGCCGGGTCCTGCGCCGACTCCAGCTCCGCCGTCCCTTCCTAAATAGTCCAGTGGATCATCGAAATCGAGGTCTCCCCGTGACCATCCCAATGGCAACCCGGTCCAGGTTACCTTACGTCCGCCGAGCGCACTTTGAAGAGCGGCCGCTAGTTCGGACATAAGAAGTTGGTCATTTTCTCCTCCACCAGTCTCGGTCTCGTCCGTCGCAAATTGAGGAGGCCAATCTTTTCGGGAAATCGCAGCTTCATTGGTAGCAATGGCAAGTAGGGATGTCACCAGCTCGTTCGGATCTGCGCAAATTGAAAGGTCCACTTTTGGAAGTGCATAGTGGTCTTTGCTCCATCCATTATGGAGTGCGCTGTCGTTAGTGCAGGAGATAACGGTTTGCAGGTCACCGGCATTGGCTGTTTGTAGGGTGCCGCCTAAATCGACCCAATCCAGGCTTAGAATAACGTCCGACTGCTGGATTAGCTTCGTTCCTGGAGCGGTGACTCTGGATCCGGGCCATGCTGGTTGAAGAGGATGCTTCGTTGGGAATACGGCTCCTACCTTAAGGTCGGTGAGAACGCAAGCACCTAAGGCCTCTACCAATTTTATTCTCTCATTCCAGGTATTCTTATCCCGGGCAACGCGGCCCATCAAGATCAGCGGCTTACGTGCTTCCTTTAGGAGATTCCAGGTTTTCTGTGCAATATCATGTGAAACTGCCGGTGGCGCAGGGGGCTGATGTCTGGAGAGATTTGGTGTTGGAATTGGAGCGGAGAGCCGTTCTTCCTGTATCGCGGCATCTAAACATATATAGGTCGGAGCAGATGGATACGATCGCGTCACCATATCTGCTCTGACAAGGGATTCAAGGGCGGCTGAAACCGATCCTGGCTGGTCATCCCACTTGCAATAATTGCGTATTAGAGCGGCTTGATCGGCGGCAGTATGTATCCAGTCGATCCATGGGCGTCTTTCGCTGGCATCAATCGGTCCAGTTGCGCCAAGGATAACCATAGGCATACGATCACAGAATGCATTGAAGATCGCCATGGTTGCATGCATGAGTCCGACGTTGCTGTGAAGGGCTACAGCCATAGGTTTCCCTGTTGCTTTTGCATACCCATGTGCGACCGCGACCGCGTGTTCCTCATGGAGACACAGGATCATCTTGGGGTTGTCATTCCCAAGATAGTTGACGAGGCTGTCATGCACCCCTCGGTAGCTTGCACCAGGTGTGAGGCTGATGAATGGCAGATCTAGCTGGCTCAACACCTCTGCAATTGCGTCGCTGCCCCATTCCATTTTTGGCCGTTGTTCAACTGGAACAGTCAGCTTTTCTATCTTCATTTAGGCTCTCCTTTTCGAGACCGCGTCAATGTTCCCAATACGCCTGCTTCGATCCAGTCATGCGCATCATCTGGAACAGCATCAAACCATATCTTCCGCTCAACCTCATCCACCGATGCGCAGCTTTTCCGGGTAATCTAGTCCAAGCCAAACTGCTTATATGAAAACATACCTTTTAATTGGCGGTAGAACTTTAGATAATTGCCCAACCAATCACGATGAACTGAAAAGTTCTAAACCTATTTGTCGTGGCCGGTCCGCTGCCAGAACAATACTCTGTTTTGGCAGAACGTTACGATTGCCATGCCTATCAACACCATTGCAACCATAATGATGATTCCCGAGAATAGACCGGCAGAATCAAACTGCTGGGTTGCCTGCAATACGAAATAGCCGACTCCCTGGTCAGCAGCTATGAATTCACCGACAATCACACCGATCATGGCAAATGGAACGCAAGCCTTAAGTCCTGAAAAGATCGGAATCGACAGCGAGGGCAGAACAACCTTTCTTGCCACGTAGCCACGTTTCGCACCCATCACCTGAAACAGCTTGACGAGCATGGGGGAAATGCCGAGCATTCCCATGTAGACGTTGTAGTACATCACGAAGAATACGATCATGCTCGCTTGGGCGACCTTCGACCAGATTCCCAGTCCAAACCAAAGCAGAAACAGCGGGGCCAGAGCAATCTTTGGTATGCCGTTGATTCCGGCTATTATCGGCTCGAATACGCTCGAGACGTATTTCAGGGATCCCATCAGAACCCCTACAATAACTCCGAAAACAACCCCGATCGCGTAACCAAACACCAACTCCTGAGTGGTGGTAAGGATATCATTCCACATTGTCTTGGTTTGCAGCAGTGTTACGGTATCGCTGGCCACGCCCGTGGGTGAACTGATCAGATAGTCGGGGATCACGTTTCCGCTGATAGCCTGCCAAATCCCCAAAATCAGGAGAATTGTAACCACCTGGCCGATAGTTACCTTGATTCTCCATTTTCTGTCACGGCTGGTTCTCCTCGAAGTCTTTGGCGAAACTATTTCCCCGTCGACCGCAACAGCGGTCGATCTTGCCTGCATTTGAGTGCTCATTAAATCCCCCCGGAACTACGTTTCACGAACTAATTTCCATGCCTGCCATCGCCACAAAATGATCCATTAAGATGCTATCTCTTTATGGAGTTCGAATACTATTCAGGCAAGAGTCTCCCTCTTATATGAAGTGCTTGTTTTTAAAAAACTCAGTTACTTGAAATCAATCTTCTCCCGCTCAAACGATCACATTTCCTCTCCAAGGTTATTACCCACACCCGGCTCGAGGTAGGACCAGATCTTTGTGTGGAGTTCTACAAATTCAGGCGAGGCGGCAAGGTGCCTTATTTCCCTTGGACGCTGAAGCGGTATGGGTATCCTGGCCTTGACCCCTCCAGGTTGACCATTTATGACCACTACGGTGTCTCCGAGCGCAATGGCCTCAACTAGATCGTGGGTAATGAAAAGAATCGTCTTCCGTCTCGTTTGCCAAAGTTTCAACAAAGTTTCCTGAAGGATGGTTCTGGTAATGGCATCCAGGGGACCAAACGGCTCATCCATATAGATCATGGCCGGGTCATATACCATAGTCCTAGCGATAGAGCACCTTTTTTGCATCCCACCAGATAGTTGGCCTGGATAGAAATTGACGAATTTACCTAGTCCAACTGCTTCGGCCCACTCCATCGCGGTTGCCTTGCGGTCTGCTTTCGGTACTCCGCGAATCTCCAACGGGGACATTATATTTTCCAGAACAGTTGACCAGGGAAGCAGGTTGGCATCCTGGGTTATGTATCCAACATCGCTGGACACGATGGATTCAACTCTTTTGCCATTGTGAACAATTTCTCCCCCGGTTACCGGCACAAGGCCCAAAGCGAGATTCAATAGTGTACTTTTCCCACAACCACTTGGTCCCACCACGACACAAAATTCGTCGTCGTCAACGGTGAACGACACATCTTGGAGAACGTCAACTTCCTGGCCCCCCGGTGTCTCGAAGCGTTTGGATACGTTTCGAAATTCCAGCAAAGGATAGCCTCCTAATTAGCTCAATCAAACAAACGGCATTTCTCGGTGATACCCTATCACCAACGTATATCGTTTCGACTTTGCTCGGTCGATTCGTGCCAATATTTTTATATGCAAAGTTCAAAAACACCAAAGTAATTTGGTCTATTGTTGGTGTGGCCAGGTCATTCGATGGGATAGCACCGACATCGATTAATGGTTATCACAAAGTAATAATGCAAGGGTTTTCCTAAAGGTTAGGGGATTCCTTGATTTAAGCTATTTTGGTTCTGACATTGTGGTATAAACTCCACTAGCAATTACGCAGGGGAAATAATTGTTTCGTTTCCAATCAGGGGGAAATTTATGTTAGCAAGTAAAAAGGCAGTTCTGGCTTCCCTATTGCTTATCGGTACGGTGCTTGCGGCGTGCGGCTCAAGCAGTTCAAGCGCTCCTACAGCCACTACGGCTGCGGCCACGACCACCACCACCGCGGCGCCAACGCCGATAACCATTGCATTGCCGGTCGCCGAACCGGTTCAATCGCCTGTTTATCTGGCTCAGCAGGCGGGCTACTTTCAAAAGCAGGGTTTAGCGGTGAAGATCGTCGTTCTTTCGGGAGACGTCATAGTCAACTCGGCTCTTGTTTCCAATAGCGTCCAATTTACTTCCGTCAACGCAGTGTCGCTTCTTACCGCGGTTTCCAAGGGTATACCGCTTCAGATGGCGTGTCTGGAATACAACGGTCCAGAGTGGGCTCTGGCTGTGACAAACCAAATAGCTACTTCAGATAAGTTGACTGCCAGCAGCACTCCCCTTGAGGTACTTAAGGCGCTTAAGGGAGATAAGGTCGCAATGGTTGGAGGCGCATCCGCTGCACCTGGTATCATGCTCCTCGGGTTGCTTGCACACTACGGATTGCCAGCCAACTGGCTAACGATCTTTGCGGTTGGAAGCAGCGCAGCTTTGGTTTCTTCGCTTCAGCATAACGAGGTACAGGGAATCTTTGATACTCAGCCAATTCCTGCATCTGCGCAAGAACTAGGCGCGGGCAAGGTTGTCTTCGATACGACCGAGATATCAGCTCTTGCCGCTGTTCCGTGGGAAGGCATTCTTGCGGCAAAATCATACATCGATGCTCACCCGGCAACTGTGAAAGCTGTCTGCAGTGCTATTGCTCAGGCTGACAACTATTTGATCAGTAACCCAAGCGGTGCGACCACTGCGCTGCAGCCTACCTTCGCAAAGCTCAGCCCGTCGTTACTAAACAGCGCGTTGACAAGCTACAAGTGGGTCAAGGATGCTCAGATGACTGACAAGCAATGGACCGACGGTTTAGCAGCACTCGAGAGCTTCCACCTCTTGAAGGCGAAAATTACACCGACGGTGCTTTCATCTGCGTATACCCTTGCATATCTACCTCCAGCGGGTTAGGAGCGATCAGCTCAATCCGGCTTGGCTTAGGTCGGCCATTGGTTAATGTCTAACAGTTGTGGGAATCAGCCAATCGGTTGGTTCCCACAACTGTTTAACCTTTCGAAGTACCTCGGCTAATCATCAGAAGATCATGTGGTTTATTTTGCAACAGTATCTGCAAAAGGCACTATGGATTTGTTGGCGTCAGGACATGGACCTTTGTCATGCTGGGTGGTTTCAGCCAGGGAGTTGCAAATAGCATGATCCCTAGGCTTACTACAAATACGATTCCAGGGACGGCAATCACCCAGGTTACTGATAATAAGCTGGTTAGCGCGCCCCAGAGTAATGCGAAACTGGACATGGTAGATCCGATCAAAATGTTGGAGAATGCGGCTACCCTCCCGCGGAATTCTGGTGCTGCAGTTCCTTGCAGCAAAGCTAGGTAAAGCGCCATGAAGGCGGATTGGCTAGCTCCAACCAGAACTGCGCCGAGCAATGCTAATGGAACGGTCTTTGATATTCCAAGCAGCAGCAGGGACAGGCCACTAACGATACCTGATAGCAATATCATGAATTTCAAATCCAGCCATCTTGCAAAGATAATTACCATTGCAGCCCCAAGAATTGCACCAATACCAACAAATGTCATAAGCATTCCGTAAATGCCGCTGCTCCCCTTGAGATTTGTTTGGGCGAGTTTGGGCAGAATTCCGGTATAAGCCATAGTCAGTCCACAATGTAAGCCAACCAGGATCAGTAGCGCACCTACCAGGCGTTGTTTTGTAGAAACGTAAATCAAGGCTTCTTTGAGTGGGTTATAGATTCCCCGTTGCGTCGATGCGATGTGAGGCACGTGGTCTCTGAGACCGACTGAGAGGATGGCCGCGAACCCATAGCAGATGCCACATAGAACGTACACCGGGATTGGTCCGAAGCTAACTAAAAGCGGCGTGGCAACGGCTGGTCCTAAGAATTCAGATCCCTGTTGGGCGATGCGGATCATTGCCCCGCCATTAACCATCCGACTAACGCCTATGACTGCTGGAGTCAGCGAAGACCATGCCGGGTTTTGTATGGCATTTCCGACGCCTACCCCAGCAGTTGTAACCACCAGAAGAGGGAGGTTGAGGTGTCCAAAGTAGAGAAAAAGTGCAGCTGAAAATGCTGATAGCATTGCGACCGACTGGCCGATGGCCATCTGGGACGCCTTATTGATTCGATCTGCCACGGTACCTGCGACTGGACCCACCACGGCAACCGGAATCAGGATGCAGAACGCGATGATACTTGACCAAAAGGCAGAGTGGCTTATCTTGTACGCTTCCCAACCTGCCACGACCAGCAGGCTAAATCGGACGGAATTGCCGCTGAGGATACTGGTCCAAATGCGTCCGAAACCGAATACTTTGAACGCTGCAAACATAGAGATATCTTGTTCAACCTCACCAATGACGGCTTCTCTGGAATTCTTGTTCATCTCATGGTTATTCGACACTCAATAAAGTACTTTGCTGTTAGATGAAAATTGTTGAGTCGGTAATCGACTCATAAGTGTATAGGCAAGCAATGCTTCAGTTTCCTGCATCCCGACCAAGAAATCATTGTGACCTGAATTGATGAATCTTCAAAACTCTATCATTTATTACCCCCCTGAACCGGGGGGAATTGTCAGCGAGCTTCTCTGGTCACCATTGATACCGAT
>JABEUP010000124.1 GCA_013044365.1 Acidimicrobiaceae bacterium | reverse complement strand
TATCTATCGAAAACTCAAGAGCCCTCTTGCGTCCGTTTTCACGCAGACCATTGGCAAACTCCTCGGCGGTGAGCGCCTTGACAAGTGCTTTCCCCAACAATTCCACGTCGTTGGGCGGAACCAAAATAGCCTCGACATTATCCCTGGCCACACCCCGGTATCCGGCTATATCAGTGGCAACCACCAACGACCCAGCAGCCAGACCTTCAAGCAAAACCACACCAAATGACTCACCGTACAGAGAAGGGGCACAGAGCACATCAGCTGCCTTCATCCTGGCCATTGCCTCGGCATCCGATATTCGGCCCAACCATACGATTCGCGGATCTCCAGTGGTTATAGAGCGCAAGTAGGGCGTCTGGGGACCATCACCGGCGATCCAACAGGTCAACTCAGGGTCTTTGATGCCCATGAAGGCTTCAATCAGCACCTCTAAGCCCTTTCTGTGTTCGTGGCGGCCAATAAATAAAACAGTCGGGGTCTCCTTGGGCCATACTGGAGAGATGTCAAAAGCCAGCAGGTCGACGCCATTGCCGACGACCTGATACTGCCCGCCAAAAACACTTCGTGCGGTGAGCATGGCATCCACAGAAACGGCAAAACGCAACTTTAATCGACTCCCAAATCCAGACAGGGCCCAACCAAGCCCCCTATATGGAATAGTCACGCCATGTCTATGGAAGGTTCCGGCCACAGGCACTTTAGAAAAAATCGTTCCAACAAGTGAAGGACCGGGGGCAAAAGGCTCATGAATATGGACTATTTCATATCCGCCGTCACGAACCATTGAAGCAGTACGTACGAGCGCCCTGGGTGAAATGCCCACCGGCGCACGGGACCCATTGGCTGGGATTCGGATGGAAGGACCTATGCTGCGAAACGACTCTGTCGATGGAAGTGCATCTGAGGGGGCGATGATATCGACTTCGTGGCCGAAGCGCCGCATAGCGCGTGTGAGAGCCACCACCTGGCCTTGAACTCCACCTGGAACCGAAAGGCTATATGGACACAGCTCAGCAATTCTCACTTTTTAATCCGCTCCGTTCGACATTCCCCGACGACTTGAATTATATGGTAGGACGCTACTGAGACTTCTCAAACTGGGATGGCCAGTTGACTTGGAAAAGATGCCACTGGGTTGGATCAGCCCTAATTAGACTTTCGTAGCGTTCCACGAGCATTCCGGTCAGCTTTAATACGTCATCTCTAAGCAACGCTGACCTGGTAAAGCTGATTGGCTTGGTTACCAGCGCAAAATGGAATCCACCGGGAAGCAAATATATCGCCACAGGAATTATGGGCGCACCGGTACGCAATGAGAGGAGAGCAACACCCTGCGGAACCGATGTAACCTCCCCAAAGAAAGGTAGTTGCACCCCGGAATTGGTTAAATCCCTGTCGGCAATCAGGGCGACTACCTCATTCCTGGACAAAGCTTTGGTAAGCTCACCGAACGCAGCGGCTGACGCCGGAATGGGCCTCACTCCAAAGGAGACCCTGTGGCTGACAAACCATTCGAACAATTCACGGGGTTCGAGTTCCTCGGCAACAGCGGTAATTGGAAAACCCCCTGAAGCCAGCCAGGCCGCTCCAAAGTCCCAATTACCCATATGCGGCGAAGTGACTATCGCGCCCTTTCCCTGTCCTAAAGCCTGGTATAAATACTCAAATCCGTGAAAACTCATGCGTGAATTCAGTTGTCGGCGCGATAATTCTCCGACTGAGAGTGACTCCACCCAATACCTGGCATAAGAAAAATAACCCCAGAGTCCAAGCCCGTACATCCCGAACCGGCCCTTTGACCCTCCCGAGGCTCTTGAAAGGTTGTCGATTACGATCCGTCGCTTATTGGGCGAGAAAACAAATGCCACAAAGCCCCCGCAATATGCCAGTAGGGTCGCAATTGATGGTGGTGTCAGCCCCAGCACCTTTGATGCCGACTTGTACCGGGCAACAACCAACCTGTCGTAACTGACAACATCCCTAAGCTTCAAACCGCATAAGCCGGTAACTCTTCGCAAAAGACCGCCTAAAAAAGGGAACCACTCAACTGTTAAGACCACGATAATCAATCAAGGTATTACAATCCTGCAGGAAAGCTAATACTGTCAAACTGGAACCCGAAGCAAAATCGGCGGCACGCAATAAAAACGTTAATTTGTCCCGTGAAAACTAGCTCTCGGATTCTCCCAGGCTTCGGACCCCCCTGTGTTCGAGCCATCTTGAAAACGAAGACGAGGCTGGGGAATTACCAACACGGCGGCGGGGATGCGAAGAGCGTCTGTAACCGGTCCGAAAGAAGTCCGAACGCTGTAATGACCGCTTGCCGGAGATCTCGTGGCCCTTCCTGTAGCGTCGGCGGGAATTAGCAACAGTGGTGGAGGCCTGGATCCATATCTTTACGAAACGCTGAATCACCGTCACTACGCTTAAAGCAAGGGTTAGCCAAAGTATCGGAAGTAATATCGGCGAAAATAGCAATCCGGCGGCCAGAGCAAATATTCGCTCTCCACGCTCCATTATCCCACCTTTGGCATCAAATCCGAGTGACTCAGCCTTCGCTCTTTGATACGAGATCAATGAAGCAGCTCCATAGACTGCAAACGGAAGAGTCGCCAGATCAGGCCTTGCGCCATGGAGATAATACCAGCCAAGACCACCAAATAGAAAAAGGTCTGAAACCCTGTCAGAAAACGAATCAAAAAATGCCCCGCGCTTCGAGGTCGTCCCCTTCATCTTGGCCAACGGGCCATCCAGGAGATCCGGAAGCGCTGCGGCAACTACCAGAATGAACCCGAGCCACAATCGGCCCGTTGCCACCGTGACCCCCGCAAGAACCGAAATCACAATTCCACTAATGGTAAGAGAATCTGCACTCAGGGGCGTCTTAGCCAGAGCAGCTCCAATGGGATTAGTTCTTTTGTCCACTTCAGCTCTCAAATGACCGTCAAACACGGTGAAATACTCCTCACATCATGAACACTGCCAAGCTTAGCCTAAAATGCGACAGCCTTTTCCATGTTGTTCCATATAGCTGGACTAAAGAACCTTAAGTTGCTGGGTAATACGGTCGTAAGTTTGAGACAATGCCTCGGGTATCACCCTTGAATGGGCCAGTGTAGTCATGAAATTGGTGTCCCCCAGCCATCTGGGAACCACATGAAAATGCGCGTGTTCACCAAAAGCGGCACCTCCGGCTCTGCCAAGATTGGCCCCGAAATTGAAACCCTCGGGATTGTAAATGTTCTTGAGGACAGTAATAGCCGCTCGGGCCAGATCTAGCGACTCAATCAGCACCTCATTATCCAGATTTACAAAATCACCCTCATGGACATAGGGAACGATCATGAGATGCCCGGCCGCATACGGAAATACATTGAGTACCATATAGCAAGTCCGGCCCCGGTGAATCACATAGTTATCTCGGTTAAAACCCTCGCCAGCCCCTTTACCAAGGTCACATAGGATACATCTGGATGGCGACCTCAGGTGATCCGGTTCATCCACCTTTTGGAGAAAGTCCATTCTCCAACCCGCCCAAAGGTTGTCAATCAACGATATCACCCAGTGGCTGGCCATTTAACTCCGGCGAAATCCTCTTGATGAACTCCGCCAATGGAACTCCTCTTTCCGGATCGTTGGATCCTCTGGCGTTTACTCCAACGGTTTTACCGGCAACATCCGCGTCGCCAACAACCAAAATATATGGGACCTTCTCAATTTTGGCTTTTCTGATGCGGCTTCCCAAAGGTTCGTCCGCCGCCATGTAGTCCACCCTCGAATCTGACCTTTTGAGCTCATTGACAACATCATTGGCATATTCGCCATGATCATCGCGAACCGGCAGTACGGCAACCTGAACAGGCGACAGCCATACAGGAAGAGCCCCTGCGTAATGTTCGAGTAGAATCGCAAAAAACCTTTCCACCGAACCGAACAGAGCACGATGAATCATGTATGGTCTCTTACGGGTGTTATCGGAGTCAACGAACTCCATATCGAATCTCTGCGGCATCTGCAAATCCACCTGGAGGGTGGATACCTGCCACCTGCGTCCAATCGCGTCTTTCAGGTGAACATCGATCTTGGGAGCGTAAAATGCTCCCTCTCCGTTGGCAACGGTATAGGCGATGCCTGATTCCTTCAAAGCATACTCAAGTGCAGAAGTGGCATATTCCCACTCGTAATCCTCACCTACCGATTTCTCAGGTCTGGTGGCAAGCTCAGCTTCAAATTCAGACAAGCCAAAAGTCTTAAGCATCGAGAGGATAAAGCGGAGCAATCTCGATAACTCCGATGCCAGCTGATCCGGCGAACAAAAGATGTGGGAGTCGTCCTGAGTGAGTCCGCGTACCCGCGCAAGGCCATGCAACACTCCCGAACGCTCAAAGCGGTACACAGTCCCGAATTCAAATAACCTCAACGGTAGCTCTTTGTACGACCTGCCCTTTGATTTGTAAATTAGGATATGCATAGGGCAGTTCATTGGCTTGGGATAGTAGGTTGCACCCTCCATTTCCATCGGGGGATACATCCCAGCCTTGTACCACCCAAGGTGGCCTGATATCTCAAATAGTGTTGACTTGGCGATGTGTGGCGTCCAGGCGAATTCGTAACCGGCCTTGCGGTGCTCACGTTTTGAATAGTCTTCCATGATGCTGCGGATCAGGGCACCCTTCGGGTGGAAAACCGGCAAACCACCTCCGATTTCCGGCGGAAAGTGAAAGAGGTCCAGCTCCAAGCCGATCCTGCGGTGATCCCGCTTCTCAGCCTCCTCCAGACGTACCAGATGCTCCTTCAACGCCTTGTCTGATTCCCATGCGGTACCATAAATGCGCTGCAGCTGGGGACGTCTTTCGTTTCCTCTCCAATAAGCTCCGGCAACTCTCATCAGCTTGAATGACCCGAGCATTAAAGTAGAGGATACGTGGGGACCACGGCATAAATCTATGAAGCCGGAAGAGTTTCGATAAACCGAGATGGAGCCAACTTCTACTCCTTCATTCAGATCCTCCTCCTCGGGCTCCGCCGCCTGATTGGCAACAGTTTCTATTATCTCAAGCTTGAAAGGTTGGCCCGCAAATAGATCCAACCCCTCGGAAATCGAATATTCGGAACGCGCAAAAGTCTGATCCTCTCGAACGATCTCCCGCATACGCGCCTCAATCCGCGTCAAATCATCATCAGAAAAATGTTGGCCATCGGGAAGTTCGAAGTCGTAATAGAATCCGTCGGCAATCGACGGTCCAATTGCGTAATGCGTATTGGGCCAGAGGTCTGTCACTGCCTGCGCGAGAACGTGCGCGGTGGAGTGACGAAGCACCTCCCGCCCCTGATCGCTATTACGGGTAATGATCTGCACCTGATCGCCATTGCCGAGAACAGTATCCAAATCACGCAAAATACCATTTATCTTTGCGGCGACACTGTCCGCGCCCAATTTCTTCCCAATCATTGTCGCCAGCTGGGAAACGGTGAAGCCAGAAGGGACCTTTCGTTCGGAGCCATCCGCCAAAACAACCGAAATCTCCATCTATTGCGCCTTTCTTGTTCGACAGTCCTTGATGAGGCTAGATAATTACGCCCAGTAATGAAGCAGCTTCCGAAATCCCGTAATTGCGGGAGACAGCATCGTCAATGACCGCAATGGCCGCCGGAATATTAAGATCGTCATCCAGTGCAGCCCGCACCTCTTCCAACCCTGCGCTTCCGTGTCCCGCCCATATCCAACGCTTCAGCCGCTGGTCGGCGAGTTCAATCATGTTATCGTTCCACTCCCACGGAGTGCGGTAATGATTATCGAGTATCGACAACCGAACCGATCTGGCGTCATGATCAGCCAATAGGTGCTCCACGAAAACAAGGTTGCCCAATGACTTCGACATCTTCTCGCCGTCCAAGTAGACCATGGCCACATGAAACCAATGCTTTACGAAAGGCTTGCCGGTAACTGATTCGGATTGGGCGGCCTCACACTCGTGATGAGGGAATATAAGATCTCCTCCCCCTCCATGAAGGTCAATTGTCGGGCCGAGTTCTCTCATAGAAAGCGCGGAACACTCAATGTGCCAACCAGGTCGTCCCGGTCCCCATTGTGAATCCCACGATGGTTCATCGGCAGCGGACGGCTGCCAAAGCACAAAATCCAGAGGATCCCTTTTGTTTGGATCATCAGGATTTCCACCCCGGTCCCGGGCCAAAGACAGCATGGTCTCTCTGTCTAGATGAGAGACCCGACCAAATTTCTTATAGGTGGAGATATCGAAAAATACCGAACCACCGCTCAGATAGGCATGCCTGGAATCCAGTAGTTGGCTGATAAGTCCCAGAATGTCTGATATGGCAGACGTGGCTCTCGGTTCAGAATGGGGCCGCAGCAGGCCAAGTAACCCCATGTCCCGGTCGAACCGAGCCATCTCCGATGCCGCTAAATCAAGGTAGTGCACTCCAAGCTGTCGTGCCTTGGACAAAATCGAATCGTCGACATCGGTTATATTCCTAACGCATTTTGTTATGTGACCTATGTCTCTAAGCCTCCGCTGCAAGACATCGAACGTCAGATAAACAGCGGCATGGCCCATGTGGGCGGCATCGTACGGGGTTATTCCACAGGTGTAAATTGAAACGGTTTGACCTGGCGAAAACTCAACTATCTCTTGTCGGGCAGTGTCGTACAAACGCATCTTTCCAACCCTAATTTCTTTGTAAACCAGTAATTCGCAATGCTGTCCTGGTTTTGTACTTGATGTTGAGATTAATCAAAACCGCTGTCATAGCCTCTACCGCTGAAGAATTGGCAAGTGAACCTGCGTCCAATGAGAATAGTCCGGGAACTGAGTCCAGCAGTTCCATGACCATCCTCTTAGGCTCTGCGTGGTCAGAACATACCAAGATATCCGACTCCACCGGACCACCAATCTCGCCAAGTTCCTTGGCAGGGACATGGTGCAAAGCAGAAACTACAAAACTCCGCGGCAGGACAGCCTGAATTGACTGGGCAACGGAACCCCGCGCCAAAATCAGCGGCTGCATTTCCGCATCTACCTTAATAAGCGCGTTTACCAGTGAGACCACTATCTTTCCAGATAATTCATCGGATAAAGATCTGGCAGTACTCTGCGCGCCATCCCATGGAGTGGCAATGAACACCATCTCAGCCCCGGCCGCCTGGAGGTTTGTCATTCCACTAATCCCGCCCACCACGCCAACCTGGGATAAGAGGCCGTAAGAGGCTTCCTTTGCCTTCTCGGCGGTCCTCGAGCCCAATATCACCTGGTGGCCAAGTGATGAGAACCGAAGTGCAAGTGACCTGCCTGCAGCCCCGGTACCACCAACAATTCCTATAAGCAAACTAAACCTTTCCTGG
>JABEUP010000123.1 GCA_013044365.1 Acidimicrobiaceae bacterium | reverse complement strand
GAAAGAACCAGCGGATCAATGTTCTCAAGTGAATCATAGAAATCGACCAGTGAACGGTCCATCACCCAACCTCTTTCATAAAAGTGCCCATATCATTTGACCGGATCATGGTGCCGACACCTTTGTCCGTGAATATCTCCACAAGAAGAGCGTGATCCCTTGTGCCGTCAAGAATGTGTGCTGATTTTGCCCCACTCGCGATAGCATCAAGGCATGACAGCGCTTTGGGAATCATCCCGCCTGAAACCACTTCGCTGTCGATCAGAGTCCTAAGTCCATCAGCATCAATCTGACGTATAAAGGTAGCGGAATCGTTCGCAACCATGCGAATACCCTCGACATTCGTCAGATAGATCAGCTTTTCCGCCTGGATAGCACCGGCTATGGCCCCGGCAACAGTATCCGCGTTTATGTTGTAGGACTGGCCTTCATTGTCAACTCCAATCGATGCGATAACCGGGACTAGTCCCTGCGATAAGAGCTTCTCCAGTATCGACGGGTTTATACTGTCCACTCTACCTACAAATCCGTGTTCGTTTGAATGCTGAGAGGCCATGATGAGGCCGGCGTCGGAACCCGACAAGCCCACCGCAATCGAGGCCAGCGAGTTAATCACCGTGACAATCTCCGGGTTTACCTTTCCAACCAATACCATTCTTGCGATCTCAAGTGTCTCAGCATCGGTAACCCTCAAACCGTCTACAAACTCAGAGCTCTTTCCCAGGCGCCTGAGATAATCCCCAATCTGAGGTCCGCCGCCATGGACCACTATCGGAAGTATCCCCACCGAATGCATGAGCACAACATCCTGGGCAAAGGACGAAAGACTTTCATCCACACCGGAAGATGAATCAGTGATGGCATTACCACCGTACTTGATCACCACAACCTTGCCTCTAAAGCGTCTTATATAAGGCAACGCCTCCACTAGAACCTGGCTCTTCTGCCAGGCTCCTTCGACCTCGTCTTTACTAAATCCACTGGCCGGATCCGACATTACGACGTCCTCATGTTCTCGGCTATATAACCGGGGGTAAGGTCTGTGGTAATTATCTCAGCGCTGCCGTTCCCAAGACCGAGATCACATGTCACTTCCAGCTCCGCCTGGGACATGTATTGTTTTAACCCATCCATATCATGCGCGACCGAGATACCCTCCCGTGCCACCACGGTAGATCCGTAACTAACACTCAGGCGGTTGAGATCGAAACTGACGCCGCTGCTGCCCAGCTCTGAAGCAAGCCGGCCCCAATAGGGGTCGGCCCCGTAAAATGAGCACTGCACCAGTTGCGAACCGGCAACCTTCCGGGCCGCCATGTCGGCATCGGCGTTGGTTTTGGCACCTACGATTCTCACTTTGACGCATTTGGTGGCCCCTTCGGCGTCCAGCGCCATCTGCATTGCAAGTGACCTGCAGGCGCGGGTCAATTCCGATTGAAATTCAGCCAAATCTACTTGAGCACCCGCTGAAGATGAAAGGCAAATTACCGTGTCATTAGTGGAGGTGCACCCGTCTATTACCAGACGGTTAAAAGAACCATCCACGGCATTCCTCAAACACGAGTTCAAGTCCTGATCAGATATTACGGCATCAGTGGTCAGGACGGCCAGCATCGTAGCCATATTCGGAGCCAACATTGCAGCGCCTTTGGCCATGCCGCCAATCCGAAAATTTCCTCCCTCAACCCTGACCAGCTTCTCCTTGGTATCAGTAGTCATTATCGCCCTGGCGGCACTCATCGCGTGGGAGTCGGATCCTCCAAGCAGCTTTACCAATTTCGGAATTCCAGACTGAATTATCTCGGTCGGCATGGGAATTCCAATGAGTCCGGTAGAACATACGAGAACGCTCACAGAGGGGACTCCAAGGCCTTCAGCAACTAAATCACACATAAGAGCTGCATCTGCCAACCCCTTTTCCCCGGTGGTCGCGGTATCATTAAAAAAAAAAAGAATCACAGCCAAAATCTTGTGAGCTGACTTGATGAAGTGTTCCCTTGAGACCTGTACCGGCGCTGCCGCAGCAAGGTTCTGGGTGAAGGTTACCGCCGCGGTAGCAGCCCTATTCCCGCTCACGGCAACCAGCGAGAGATCCATGCCTCCGGAATCCTTGATCCCCGACGCATAGCCGGCCGCCAGGAATCCCTGCGCAAATAAAACGCTCATTTATCACCTTTCAAAATTATGGGTAAAGACCCAGCGATACGAGGCCTGCCGACTCAGGCAGTCCCAGAGCAATGTTGGCACATTGAATCGCCTGTCCGGAGGCACCTTTCACCAGATTGTCAAGTACGGAAACGGTTATGACCGTGTTGGTCCTGCTGTCATACGTTCCATAAACCATCGCATTATTGGAACCCAGTGTTGATTTAATCGCCGGCGGAGTAGCGGTCGCAAACACGAACGGCTCATTCCCGTATGCCTCGGCCAAACAACTCTGAATGAGTTCACTGCCGCTTTTCTCAGCGTCGGACCCGGAGATAGCGATATCGTGAAACTTTGCTGTAGGCAGGGAATAGGTTGTCGCAAGTATTCCCCGATTAACAGGTAGCAGGTGGGGAGTGAAAAGTACCTTGGCTCCCAGATTCTGTTCGATTTCCGGGGTATGCCGATGGTTCTTGAGACCATAGGCAGAAAAATTCTCTTCTATTTCGGTGTACATATAATCCGCCTTGACGGAACGACCTGCTCCACTTACTCCACTCGCCGCGTCTATGATTATCGAGTACGATTCAACCAGTTCCTCAGACAGGAGCGGCGCCAAGGGAAGGGTTGAACATGTCACGTAGCAACCAGCTGCTGCTATCAAGCGTGCTTCTTTTAGCTCGTCCCTGTTCAGCTCCGGTAAACCGTAAACTGCCTTCTTCAGATATTTGGGCGAGGTGTGGACAGCGTTATACCAAATTTTATAATCCTCAGGATTTTTCAGGCGAAAGTCTGCCGACAAATCCACTATCAGAGCGACCCTGTCATAAATCTTCGGCACAATAGCCTGGCTCAAACCGTGGGGAAGTGCCAGAAACACCACATCCACTTTCTGAGAACGGTTTACCAGATCGTTGATCAGCGCGTCAACCTCGCTAAATACGGACTGGCCATAATAAGGTAACAGCGATGGATAAAGCGCCGAAATAGCTTGTCCGGCATGACTTGCGGCCCCAGCCGACACCACTTCGATGTCAGGGTGATTCGCCAGAATTCTCAACAGTTCGGCACCTGTGTAGCCAGAGGCGCCAATTACGACAGATTTCATAAATTAATCATACACTGTTATGAATGATTATGCAACTGTTTCAACTTCGAAGCTTTGATCCAAATCGGTCTTCAACCACGGCGATACACCTCTCCCGGATTTCTGCGATATCTGTTTCCGACAAGGTTCGGTCCATTGCTGACATTCTCACCGAATAAGCAAGAGAACGAAATCCCGGTTTCAGCGTTTCGCCCCTCCAGACATCGAAAAGCCTCGCGGCCACAACGTGGACACTCACCTCATGGGAGAGAACATTTTCAATGTCCCAGACACTTACTGAATCCGGAACCTCAAATGCAAGATCGACCTCTGCCATAGGAAATTGAGAAACCGGCATCATTACACTTGGCGCAGGGAGGAGTCCCATTAGTCGATCAATGTCTAGCTCGAGGTAACCAAGAGGACGGTCAAGCTCGATTCCACTCTTTCCGAGTGTCTGCCGGTCGATCTCGCCCACCTGGCCCACGATGGCACCTTTTGACATCACATAGGCACTCCTGGTTGGATGAAGGCCAGTCCAGGATTCGTCAAAAGCTCCATCTTCAAAATACTCATGCTTTCCCAATTCAATTTCATAACAATTGACAAGAGAAGTCTGCATTAGTGAAAAATAGTCGCTGATCTTTGAAAAGACTGACATGGCGGCAGTGACATCATCACCGTAATGGCCGAGAAGGAAGGCCGCTCTGTGAGTCTCTGATATCTCAACGCCTTTTAGGGAGAACACCTTGCCAAATTCAAAAAATCTGACCTCTTCCTCTTTCCTGTTAATATTGAACCGCAATGCCCTAATAAGGCCTGGAAGAAGGGATCTTCTTAGAACCGATTCCTCTTGAGCCAGTGGGTTCTCGACCTCCAGAAAAGGACCGTTATCACCGAGGCGCTCCTGCTCTCCAGGTGCCAGCAAAGTAGCGCACCAGGCTTCGTAAAAACCTAACCCAACAACAAGCGAAGCCAGCTGCCTGCGAAACTTCTGGGAAGGCTTCAATGTCCCGGTCAACTTTGAATTAGGTCGAATCTTATCAATCGTCCGATAACCAACGTGACGGGCCACCTCTTCTATGACATCGATCTCCCGTTCAACATCAGGTCGGTTAGTTGGTACAACGACCTTTAGGGTTCCATCCCCGATATCCTGGACATCAAATCCGATCGGTGTAAGCTTCGACGCTACCTCCGTTCTTGCAATACTGGTTCCCAAAAGCTGATTGAGGCGTGACACTCGAAGCATGATCTCCATCTTTTTGGTCGCTGATGGCTTCGAAACTTCAACTATCCCGACTGGCTGCTGCCCTAGCATCTCGCTGAAGCGCGACAAAGTAAGCTCAATAATTGCCGGATCAACACCTCTTTCAAACCGCGCTGACGCCTCAGATCTCATACCAAGCCTCTTGGAAGTCCGCGCGATGGTCATCGGATCGAAATGGGCCAGCTCAAGCAAGATATTCTTCGTCGACACCTTAATCTCCGACTCCTCGCCACCCATTATTCCCGCTACGCCAACCGGGCGGTCATGTCCGTCGACAATTACGACATCTGTCGACTGCCTACCTCTGGCGTCAGGCAATCCGAGTACCCGGGTCACCCCATCAAGGGTCATCAACGACTCTCCTGTGCCAGCCAGACGCACCGAAATCGTTCCTCCAGCCAAAGCATCCGCATCATAAGGGTGAGTTGGTTGTCCCAGTTCAAGCATCAAATAGTTTGAGATGTCCACAATCGGAGACACGCATCTCATACCTGCCAGATTGAGCCTCCGTGCTATAAGCTCTGAAGTCGGCTTTGGCACGACCGAATGGTAAAGGGCCACGAACAATCGGTCACATTGATCTAAACAGCCAACATCGACACCTGACAGTTGAGAAGACTTGCGATCGATGTTTGCCAGCTCAGGCAGGTTAGGCTGAGAAAATGGAATCTTCAACCAGGCTGCAAGATCCCGCGCCACACCCATCACACAGTTGGCATCCGGCCTGTTGTTCTCAATCGCAAGGTCAAAAACAACATCTGGAACGATTCCCAGAGCCCGGGAGATACTTGATCCGACCTCTAAGTGGTCTGG
>JABEUP010000122.1 GCA_013044365.1 Acidimicrobiaceae bacterium | reverse complement strand
AGATTCTACTGGATCTAATCGATAGCGCAGATGTGGTGATCGAAAATCACCGTCCCGGAATTGCCGAACAGATGGGTTTTGGATACCAGGCGGTACGGATGCGAAATCCAAGGTTGATCTACTGTTCAATCACCGGTTTTGGAGAAGACGGGCCATACAGCCAGCGCCCTGGCTACGATACCGTCGGCCAAGCATTGAGTGGGCTGCTTAGCCTCTTGACTAACCTTAAACAACCCGAACCAATGGGCATCTCCCTGTCCGATCACATTACCGGTATTTACGCATGCTGTGCCATACTCTCGGGCCTGATGGCCCGGACAGCTACCGGAGAGGGCCAGTTGGTGACTACCTCCTTATTGCAGGCCACAATGCACCTAATTGGCGAAAATGCTGCCCACTACTTCCATTCCAAAGAGCCGCCAGTCAGACAAACCCGGGTCCGACAGGCCCAGGTCTTTGCGTTTCAGGCTGGTGACGACCTTCCTTTCATTATCCACCTTTCATCGCCAGCCAAATTCTGGCAAGGGCTTGTAAAAGCGGTAGGTCGACCCCAATGGCTGGAGGATTCACGATTTGCAACCCGTACGGCAAGACAGCGCAATTACGAAGAACTGCTAAGTGAACTGCAGACGATCTTTCGTACCGCTCCAAGAGACCGGTGGCTGTATGAGCTTGGCCGCCTGGATGTTCCTTCTGCCCCTCTCAACACCATAGGAGACGCATTTGACGATCCACAAGTTAACCATCTTGGTATCAGGATGAGTTACGACCACCCGGTCCGGGGAACCGTGCCCGGAGTTGCCCCCGGATTTGCACTTTCGCAAACGCCACTGGCGGTTACCCTCGCACCGCCGATATTGGGGGAACACACCCTAAAAATACTCCAGGATCTTGACTTTTCCCCAGAACAACTTGAAGCCTTTCAGGCTGCCGGCGTCTTCGGCGCACAGGAAAGCGACAACTGAAATGAGTAATCCCAATCGGACTCTCAGCGGCAAATACGCCATAGTTGGGGTCGGACAAAGCGATCTGGGCCAAGTGCCTGGCTCCAGTTCGCTTGGCCTTTTGAACGAGGCGATGCATAATGCCGTAAATGACGCCGGACTTTCCAAACCCGATATCGATGGAATCATCTGCAGAGGTCCGGATGACGTTTATACCCACCACCAGAGAATGGGCGAACTTCTGGGGATCGATGCCCAGTTCAGCACAACGCTTGACAACGGAGGGGCAAGCCAAATTCTCTCCATTATTTTGGCGGTGATGGCCATCGATGCCGGGATGTGCGACGTCGTACTCTGTGGATATGGCCGGGATAGCTGGTCACGGACCCACAGGGATACAACTGCCAGGATGAGCGTACCATTGGTGCCTCCGGAACAGGAGCGGTCGGAATTCAATGCCGAAATGGGTATGTTTGGGGCCGTGGGCATGCACGCTCTGGGGGCGTCACGCCACATGGCGCTGTATGGAACCTCTAAAGACCACCTCGGTTCCATAGCGGTAGCATTCAGAGAGCATGCATTACGCAATCCGGCAGCCCAGATGAAGCAGCCTTTGTCCATGGAAAAGTACCATTCCGGAAGACCCATCGTCGACCCCTTCAATATGTACGACTGCAGTCTTGTAACAGACGGCGCTGGCGCCGTGGTTGTATGCTCGGCGGAAAGGGCAAAGGATCTGCGTCAGATACCGGTCCTGATCTCCGGATTTGGAACCTTCAACAACCTTCGCGGATGGTATTACGACGAGCACATGACAGATACTGCGGCAAGGCGCAGCGGAGGAAAAGCCTTTTCCATGGCAGGTATCGGTCCAAAGGAGATAGATACCGCTCAACTTTACGACTGTTTCACCTATATGGTACTTACTCAGCTTGAGGATTACGGATTCTGCGCAAAGGGTGAAGGCGGTCCCTTTGCAATGTCCGGCGCACTGGGGCTGGACGGGGCCCTGCCATCCAACACCTCCGGAGGACAGTTATCGGAAGGTCATGTCGAAGGAATGTTGCAGATCCTGGAAGGCATCCGGCAGCTGCGCCATAGCTACGGACCTGATCGGCAAGTCTCAGACGCGCAATGGGCGCTGGTCAGCGGCCATGGCGGCAATACGGTGTGCCACAGTTCGTTGATCCTGCAGCGGGGAGGAGCGTAAACTATGAGTGGGGTTCACCGGCCTGTTCCCAGACCAAGTCCTGAGACGGTCCCCTTCTGGGAAGCCTGCCAGCAGGAACGCTTTCTCCTGCCGAGATGCAGCCAATGCGGCTCCTTTTGGTTTCCACCTACCGCATTTTGTCCGGAATGCTGGAGTCCCAACTGGGATTGGCATGAGGCAACAGGTCTAGGCTCACTTCATTCGTTCGTGATCTTTCGACGACAATACCACCCGGCATTTGTGACGCCTTATGCGGTCGGCGTAGTTCACCTAAAGGAAGGTCCTAATATTCTCGGTCGGATCCTCACCAACGATTTCGAGAAATTACATGTAGAAATGCCACTGACGCTAATGTGGGACCGCGCGGAAGAATGGGTAATTCCCGCCTTTCAATCCTTTTAGGGCTCTTACATCGAGCGCCCTCTGTTTTGTTACAGGCATTTCCAAAAGGTTGTCAGGATTAAAATGGAGGCTCCACATGGAACAAAGAACAGACCAGAATCCACCACCCGCCGACGACTCAAAATCAGGCAGAACCGTAAACGCAGTCGTAAACGCGATGGAAATACTGCGCGAACTCGGACGTGCCGGAAAACCAGTGGGTGTGCATGCAATCGCCTCCCAGAAGGGGCTTGCCGTCAGCACGGTACATCGGCTGTTGACGTCTCTGGTCGATCAGGAATTTGCCGTCCAGGTTCCAGAAACTTCCGAATATACCCTTGGAAGAGGCCTGCTAGAACTTCTAAGTGATATGGTCAAGCAATTCGATGTGCGGCGGAGCCTGCGACCTGTGATGGAAAGATTGAACATGTCAACCAAGGAGACCGTTCACCTTGCAGTTGCCGTTCATTCCCAAATCATGGATGTAGATGTAATCGACAGTCCGCAAACTGTTGGAGTTCGCGCCGACATCGGATCTCTTTTACCAATTCATGCGACCTCCGTTGGAAAAATCTTCCTAGCCTATTCGCTTCCCTTCCGAACAGCACTTCTGTCCGGAGAACTTCCATTGCCCAGATTAACTCCCAACACCATCACAGAACCCAAGGACCTGTTCGCAGAGATCGAGAAAATTGCACGGAGGGGATACTCCTTAAACCTAGGAGGACGTTCGGAGCAAACTGCTGGTGCCGCCGTACCAATATTCGGTCTCAACGGTGAACTCGTGGCGGCTCTCGGAGTCAGCGGACCGATATCGCGTTACCCGACCCTTGAACATTTGGAACACCTCGCACAAGAAATCTTGCAAGAAGTACAAACATACTCAGTACCGCAAATCCAGTATTTATAGTCCTCAGCAAATCCTTTTGCCACCCAACTTGGTTGATAAGGCGCACCTAAACAAGCGGCTTTCATATTGATTTAGTGCCACGCGCAAGATCCGTCCGAAGACACCTTCCGTTTGTCAAATACCCGGAAACAAAATAATTTCTGAAAGTCACCATTGGGAGCAAGGGTCATTCCCAACCAAGCCAATCCAGGGTGATAACTGAGGATTACTTAAGAAGACTTGCGAAGCGATGTTCAAAGGCGAACTACGACAGACCGGCAGTGTCAAGGCTTAACTGAACCGAGCGATTTCAGGCACTACGCTATATCCAGTTCTAAGGAAAGGAAAATAGCAGTGGCTGATCGCCAAAGCTCACCTCGCCGTTTTCTAGGTCCATGGGTAATAGTCGCAGCACTTTTTATCGTTGGATCCCTGTTGCTTATATTGCTCGACACCGCATACAAGAACATCCCATTTAGAGATTCGATAGCAGGTCCGCTACGGGCCGTGATCATTCTAATTGTGGGCTCAGTGATAGCAAAAGTAGTTGAGTCCAGGATATTGACGAAATCCATGACTTCGCTTTCACCGAGGCAACGAACTATTTCCGGCTTTGCCGTCAGGCTGCTTCTCTACCTTGGCCTAACACTGGCAGTCTTCGCCGGACTGGGAATTGGACTCTCAAGTTTCTTGTTTGGGGGCGCATTTCTTACCGTGGTAATTGGGCTTGCCGGCCAAAGTATGCTTTCGAACCTCTTTGGAGGCGTGTGGCTTGTACTGTTTCAGCCATTTCAAGTAAGCGATTCGATAAGCTTCATCACATGGCAGTACCCGATCTTGATGCCCTCATATCCTCACGAAGCACTCAAACCGGCCTACTCGGGTCGTGTCACGGACATCAACCTGATGTATACCACAATTGTCACGGATGACGGGGACCCCCTGGTGCTTCCAAATGGCGTCCTAGCGCAATCGGCGATCATCAACAGGAGCCGCTCGGGTGCCAGAAAAGTTACCGTCCGTTTCGACGCACCAATTCAAGTAAGTCCCAATGACCTAAAAACTAAACTCCTTGAGGATCTCGGAAGCTGGGACCGCCCGCCATCCTTAGAACTTAGCGATATTGGAATTGCAAATTACTCGGTGCGGGTATCGGTCTGGAGCAGGGAGAATGACGAACGCATTCGTGACCGCATTCTTCAATCAGCATGGCGAGTCATGACTAAGCTCAGTCAAAGTAACACCGAATCCGGAAACCCACAAGAAACATCCTAGATTCACATGAATCAAGCTACGAGGCCAGTCGGCAGTATCAGATATAGCTTCAAACAACAAGATCAACCGCTTGTGAAGGACAGCAAATATCTGTGTCAATCAACAATTACGTCTGGCCCGAACCACTTCAATGTTGAGCCATATTGACGAATTTAGTAAACGAGTCCAAAAAAGCCAAATGTGCGACTCCCGTGGGACCTGACCTGTGTTTTGCCACGATGATTTCTGCGGTACCTCGATCAGCTGAGTCGCTGTTGTAAATCTCATCTCTATAGATGAAAAGGACCACGTCCGCATCCTGCTCAAGGGAGTTGTGAGCCACAACCCCGTTTGCAATAAAATTGTGGGTTCCGTTGACGGTTAGATCGTATACGGGCTCGACCCCCGATGAATTGATAGACCGCAGCTTTGACCATAATACTTTGGTTCCCAGACGCGCCCGTGGAGAGGTCTTGGTAAGAAGTGATCCGGATCCGTCAAATTCAGATTCGCCCATAACGGCGATT
>JABEUP010000121.1 GCA_013044365.1 Acidimicrobiaceae bacterium | reverse complement strand
TTGTTCAGTGATCCATAGTCAATGCCAAGCCTCTTTGTCACTCCGGGACGGAAGTTCTCAATTAGTACGTCAGCTGTTTTAACCAACTCGAAGAGATGCTGCTTGTCCACATCGGATTTCAGGTCTAAAACCACGCTCCTCTTGCCACGGTTGAATGCCACAAATGTTGCGCTGAGGCCTTCTTCCCATGTCCGGAAAGGGTCGCCCTCCGGTGGTTCGATCTTGATGACATCGGCACCCATTTCAGCCAGTAAGACACCTGTGACGGGTCCGGAGATATACTGTCCGAGGTCAAGGACCCGGACACCGCGAAGTGGTGGTAAAGCCTGCATCAATAGCTCCCTTTTTACCAATGACTATTAGGCGGTCATTCCCAGAAGCTTCCGGGCATTGTCAAGCATGATCTTTTGTTTTACCTCGGGCTTGAATGGGAGCTTTTCAAAATCGGCCAGCCAACGGTCCAATGGCAGCGACGGGGCATCAGTTCCAAACAACGCCTTGTCCGGGATCATCGAGTTCACCTGCTGGACCACTTCGTCCGGGAAGTACTTTGGCGACCAGCCCGAAAGGTCGATGTAGAAGTTCGGCTTGTGGCGGGCTATCGCCAGGGATTCCGAGGTCCACGGCCACGAGGGGTGGGCGGAAATGATCCTGAGATCCGGAAAGTCCGCTGCCACATCGTCTAAATGCATCGGCTGGCAGTACTTTAGCTTAACCCCGCCCCCGCCCCTTCTGCCGGAGCCTGCGGCGGCATAACCGCTGTGGAACAGGATGATCAGCCCAAGTTCCTGCGCCTCTTCCCATAATGGGTAAAAACGGGTGTCATTGGGATAGAAATGCTGGCGTGCCGGGTTGAGTTCTCCGATGCCGATCAGTCCCATATCTTTGATCCGCCTGATCTCCCTGCGGGCCTTTTCTCCCTGCCATGGGTCGATGGCACCCATACCCATGAATACGTCCGGGTGTTTCTTCACCGCGTCGGCGATGAAATCGTTTGGAACCGGGGTGATGCCTGTGATCGACTCGTCGGTGCCGTTCATTAAGACAGCCATCATCTTGTGCTCGCGGTACTGGTCTGCTTGGACTTCTACTGGAAGGTCTTTCGTCTCGCGTTTGAAATATTTTGCCATGGCATCCTGTTTTGCCTGCGCCTCTGGACCCTGCAGCGCCCGGGCACGCGCATCGTGGACATGAATGTGAATATCGATACCGACTATATCCATAAAAATACCCCTCACATTGACCGAAGATCACAGAGATCTTCGAAGACAAAGCCGTCATTCCCCGTTGCTTAGCCGGCGCTTAGGCCAGTATGTCACCAACCGTAGCCCCTTCGCTTGGCGGACTTTAACTTCTCAGCAATGATAGCTGGGAAAGCACTGCATCAGTGATTTAGCGTTACGGCTCTGGAACTCTGTTAAATTAAATCTTGCCACCGGCCGACAGCGGGCATTGCCGGAAGCGAGATCTAACCCTGTGGTGATTTATGCCCCAACCCGCGGCAACTGTCCTAGCCATGGCCCCAACCTTATTCGCATCATGCACTACATTGCTAACTTTAGCTCGGTTGTTCTCTGAAACCTATTAGCCGACTGTCTCTTCGCAACATTTTTATTAGCAATTTTCAAGGCCATTTATTGCCAAAATCATCTGAGAGGTCCAGGTATTGAAGTGAAATCTATGCATAACGTGTCCGTGGCTTGATAATGTTGAAATTGCTACCGTTCACTTGGCCAAATTAGGCACATTAGCAGTTGTGGCATCCGATTATCAGTTCACCGCTGGAAGCTTTTAAATCCGGTTAAGCCGGAGTAAAGGGATGGGTCTTGGTCCCTGTGGCAAAAGGTTGTTTTCGAATGGATTTGCTACACCAGGATCCGGGGAAAAGTTGGGTGTTTAGAACTACGAACCGCCCGACGGTTTTGTTTTGAAGAGGAGAGATGATGGCCGATAGAGTATTTCTTAGAGGGATGACCTCGGCAACGTATACCCTGAAAGGGTTTCGTGAGCAGCAGCTTAAGGCGCCGCGGGTACGAGGTGAGGACCTGGTGGTGACTGACATGTCCGTCGGTTACGGCGATGTTGGAGAGGATACCCACAACTACTGGAGGGTTGCCCCCGGGGATGAACCATTTTTGACCCAAACGCTTCAGGTGCATTTTGTGGAGTTGCCGCCGCATTCGTCAAACAATGGCCATGGCCATCAAAACGAAGCGGCCTTCTACATACTCCAGGGCCGCGGCTATGAAATTCACGATGATCAACGCTACGACTGGTCAAAGGGTGATCTTGTCTTCGTGCACACGGACTCTGTTCACCAGCACTTCAACCCTTACGACGAGACTGCAATCGCACTGGTGACCAAGGCCAAGAGCGCCTGGATGTATCTGGGTCTGGTGCAGCAGGGAAGCAAGAGTCAGATTGATGATCCGGCCCGTTTTGGGGAAAGGGTGGAATGGGGACAGATTTGGACGAAAGGGGTTCTCGGGCGCAAAAAGGTGGTGCACGCCGATGAGAACTCGTGGCAGGATTCCCCGCTTGGGCGTGTAAAGGTGCTGTCGTCGCCGCAAAAGAGCGATCTTAGGAACTTCAGTGTGGACGTCTTTGAGCTCGAGATAGCCGCCGGAGGGCGTTCGGGAAGGCGTTGGCAAATGGCCGACGAGATCCTATATGTGCTTTCCGGATCTGGTTATTCACTGCACTGGGAGGTGGGGGCCGATATTGCGGAGAAATATTACGCAAGGATTGCCAACGAGCCGACCAGGCACGATATCAAGGCTGGCGACACTTTGTATGTGCCGCAAAATACCGTCGCCCAGCACTTTTCCCGAGACGGGCAGCCGCTTCATATGCTTTCGGCTCAGAACCGAATTTTCAAGTA
>JABEUP010000013.1 GCA_013044365.1 Acidimicrobiaceae bacterium | reverse complement strand
CTGGTGGTGGAAAAATTAGATTCAGGACACGTCATTCGAGTCGAAGTTCACCTCGGCACCGAACAATTTCTAACTTATGAGGCGGACGGGTTAATCATCTCCAGTCCAACCGGATCAACTGCTTACAGTTTCTCTGCAAGAGGTCCGGTCGTTTCGCCACATTTGCAGGCAATGATATTAACCCCAATTAGTCCACACATGTTGTTTGATAGGTCATTGGTGCTGGAACCCAGTGAAACAGTTGAGCTAAGAATGGCGGAAGGACCTCCAGCGGCGGTCATGATAGATGGATCGCGCAAAGCTATAATCGAGCCAGGTGACTTAGTGAAATGTAGTGCTAATCACACTCCTGCACGCCTGGTTACTTTTTCGACTAGAGATTTTCATCAGATCCTGAAGAAAAAATTTGGTTTACAGTCAAAGCATATGGGTGACTAGTCCTATCGGTTTCAAAGTCTCGGTGGTTTAGAAGTGCTTGACGAACTGCACGTGCTAAATATTGGGGTCATTGAAGACCTGACAATTCAGCTAGGTCCCGGGATGACTGTCATAAGCGGAGAAACCGGTGCCGGTAAAACCTTAATAGTCGACGCTCTCGCACTGCTTTCGGGCCAAAGGTCTGATACGAACCTGGTTCGCAGCGGATCGGTCCAGGCAAGGATTGAGGCGAGATTGCATAACGGAGACGAAGAGTTTATCCTGGCACGGCAGATCGGTGTCGACAGTCCTTCCCGTGCATACATTAATAATACCCTATGCCGGGCAGGTGATTTAGCGGACTTCAGCGATGGACAATTCCACATTTACGGACAACATGATGCCCAGCTACTTTTCTCTCCATCGGCACAGGCTGCAACATTGGATGAATTCTCCGAAGTTAATTTCTCCGAATATGACAATTTAAAGCTAAGACTTAAGGAGTCCCGAAATCGGCTTGACCTCTTAGGAGGCGATGAGCGCGCACGGCAACGTGAACTCTCCGTCTGCCAAAGCGAATTTGATGAGATATCGGCGGTGCACCTAACTGACCCCAACGAGGACTCCCAAATCAAATCTGAATTGGAGTTACTAACCAATGCTATTGAATTCCGGGAATCGTTGCAAAAGGCCCTCTCCATACTGATCGAATGTGATGGTCAGCCAAGTGCAATGGATCAGCTCGGTGAAGCCAGACATCTGCTTGCACATACCAGGAGCTATGGCCCGACAGTAGAACGTTTATCAGACACAATCGACGATCTACGGGAAATCGGACGTGATATTCAAAATGAATTAGAACGTCTTGATCCTGATCCCAGCAGATTTGACCGCCTCCAGGAAAGACTACAGCTGTTATCCAAGATCAAGCGAAGATATGGTGACACCTTGTACGAAGTCATTAATTATCGGGACAAGATTGCAGAGCGAATTGAAGAACTTACATCATTTGAGCTGGTGGCTTCAAGGATAGAGGAGGAGATACGCGATTATATGGACCGGATCATAGCCCTCGAAGCTGAAATATTTTCGTTGCGGCAAAACGGGTCCAAGAAATTGTCACAAGGAGTTACCGATCGATTGGGTTCAATGGCAATGCCTCACGGACGATTTGAAGTCCAACTTGGGACATCGGGAATTGGGGATCCCGTATCCTTCATGTTTTCATCTAATCCGGGCGAAAAGCTGGGTCCGCTTGCCAAGGTCGCTTCCGGAGGCGAACTCTCAAGGCTGATGCTGGCTATACGGCTTCTGAGCGCTTCCAAAGTTCCAACAATGATCTTCGACGAGGTTGACGCTGGAATCGGCGGAAGAACCGCCGTGACTGTCGGGCAGGCGCTTTCCGAACTATCAAAAACAAAACAGGTGATCGTGGTTACCCATCTTGCCCAGGTTGCCGCCTATGCGGATTGTCAAATTGCAGCCACCAAATCAGTCAGAAACGACCGGACAGTCACGGAAGTTAGTATTGTCTCCGGGGAGCAACGCATCTCTGAGCTCGCAAGAATGCTTTCTGGACACAATGATTCACAAACAGCAAGAGATCACGCCAGAGAACTCTTGTCAAAAGTCCAGCATCGTGCCCGGAACTAACTAACGCAAAGCGAAGGTTGGGACATCACTCAACATCTCTGAGTTACTTAGTCACAGGATGGTTGTTATCGTCAACGTAGGTCACCAACGGATGGAAACCATCTGCGGCATCTTCTTGAACCTGAGCAAAGGTGGCGATAATCAGAAGGTCACCTATAGCGGCTAATCTTGCTGCCGCACCGTTCAAAGAAATAACTCCGGAACCTAATGGCGCTTCGATAGCATAGGTAATAAATCGTTCACCATTGTTGATGTTGTAAATATGAATTTGCTCGTGGGGCCTTATCTCCGATAGTTTGAGCAGCCCTGAATCGATGGCACACGAACCTTCGTAGTTCAGCTCAGTGGCAGTCACCTTTACCCTGTGTAATTTACCTTTGAGCATGGTGATGTAATTCATCTATCAGCCTCCACAATCATAATTAAAGCATAGGAGCACGCCAAGTGTTTAATCGTCGATTGGCTAAAGGGAAACATTAGATCGCCTCATCCGCCGACTCAATTGAGTTAACTGGCCAAGATTGACTGAATTTCGCACTAAGTTTTTCTTTCAAAGAAAGTATGAACAGTTTTTTCCAACAAGAAACTTACTCATTGGGGGAGTCATGTCAATTAAGGTCAACCAGATAACCGATTGGGTTGCAGAGATTATCGACTTCGATGCCGCAAATATGACAACTGAAATGAAACAGGAGGTGGAGGAGGCATTCACGCGGAATCATGTCCTGGCATTTCGAAATCAAACCTTGACACCAACTCAATTGTCAGAATTCGCAAAGAAGTTTGGACCTCTCGAGATCCCAATTAATCGACTGTACATCCACCCAGAGTGCGAAAACGTACTTATTTTATCCAACGAAATCAGGCCCGACGGTACGGCGGTTGGCTTAGTTGACGGAGGCGACGGCTGGCATTCCGACTCCTCGCATATCAGAATTCCATCCAAAGCTACCATTCTTCAATCAATTAAGAACCCTGATCTTGGGGGCGATACCCTCTACTGCAATATGGAACTGGTATTTACCGCGCTGCCACGGGCAACCAAAGATCTCATCACGGGTCGCTTTGGCGTTCACAACGTCAGCAAGATCCTTAATCCCCGAATGACAGTGTCAGCTAATCGACCAGATGCCAAGGAATTCTACGAGAATGCCGCCAAAACGAAGCCAAGCGTCCTCCAACCGCTGGTACGCACCCACCCAGTAACGGGAAAATCGTCCGTCTACTGCTCGCCACGGTTCACCATTGCCATAGAGGGGATGGACGACAACCAGGCTCAACCTCTTCTAGATGAACTTTTCGGATACATTTACGATGAAAGATTCCAATATCGCCATATCTGGTCAGATGCCGATCTGGTGATGTGGGACAACCGCTGCTTAAATCACAAAGCTACCGGAAATCTTGCGCCAGGGGATATACGCAGGATGCACCGCACTGTACTAGCCGGAGACGAGGCCTATTACCAATCACCAGTGAGGTAGCTAGGTTAATTTCCGGCATTAACGCCCACTTAGTGAGAGCGGCATCTGGGGGAATTGTCCCAATAACCTCTGCAGCAGGGTAATAGACGCTTAAATGACTCCCTTGACCCCATTTGTTCTCCGTTGTTCTAATGGTCGTAAATGAAGATCTGTTCGAATTGATGTCGACCTTTAGCAGAGCAATTGCAAATTCGATGAAACGGTCTTTGGAGTAAGTGAAATTTGGCCAAGCATAGGTATAGACTTTTCCATTGGTTTATATGTGAGCTAATTTCGTATTGAGAGAGTCGGGTCGTGGTGAACTTTGGCTAAGCACGTTTTTGTGACTGGAGGAGTTGCATCATCTCTAGGGAAGGGTTTGACCGCCTCCTCATTAGGTAGGCTCCTAAAATCCCGTGGTTTGCGGGTTGTTATGCAGAAGCTCGATCCATATATAAATGTTGATCCTGGCACAATGAATCCTTTTGAACACGGAGAAGTCTTCGTTACCGATGACGGATCGGAGACGGATCTTGACCTGGGGCACTATGAGCGCTTTGTCGATGTCAATCTAACCCGACCTTCATCGGTTACAACTGGTTCAATCTATTCTTCGGTCATTGCCCGCGAACGTCGCGGTGATTATCTCGGTAAGACCGTGCAGGTCATTCCCCACGTAACTGATGAGATTAAAAGTCGGATCCTAGCGCTGGGCAATGACGATGTCGACATAGTGATTACCGAAGTTGGCGGAACGGTCGGCGACATCGAGATTCTTCCATTCCTGGAGGCAATTCGGCAGTTTAGAAAGGATGTCGGCAGAGACAATGTGTGTTACATCCACCTTACTCTAGTTCCATTCCTTGGCCCGAGCGGCGAACAGAAAACAAAACCTACACAGCACTCTGTAACTGAATTACGGTCACGTGGAATTCAACCTGACATTATTGTTTGCCGGTCAGATAAGGCACTTTCAGAGGGATTGAAGGCCAAGATCTCCATGCTGTGCGACGTTTCCCAGGATGCGGTTGTGTCGGCGTTGGATGCCAAGAATCTCTATGAGCTTCCTATGGCGCTCCACCACCAAGGTTTGGATGACTTGGTTTTATCAATCCTACGATTCAATCAGGAAGAGCACCCCTTGGCGCTTAGTTCATGGGAAACTGTTGTTGAGAAATCGAACAATGCGACTGGCCGCGTAAAAATCGGGCTTATAGGTAAATACATCAATCTCCCAGATGCGTACCTAAGCGTGGTGGAAGCTTTGCGGCACGCTGCGATCGAGTGTGGTGTCATGGTCGACATCGAGTGGATTCAAGCCGAAGATGTCACTCCGATGATGGCCCCGGGATTGCTGGGTCATCTCGACGGCATCGTGATTCCCGGCGGTTTCGGAGAGCGCGGAATCGAGGGAAAGATAGCCACCGCTACGTGGACAAGGGAAAACGAAGTTCCGGCGCTCGGCCTTTGCCTCGGTTTGCAGACAATGGTAATCGACTATGCCAGAAATGTCGTGGGTTTGGAAGGTGCTCATTCGGGAGAATTCCGAAGGGATTCACCTCATTTGGTAATCGATCTAATGGAACATCAGAAGAGTATCACCGACATGGGCGGCACCATGCGGCTCGGTGCCTACATAGCCGTATTGAGGCCAGATACAATCGTTGCGAAGGCCTATGGAGAACTCATCGTTTCGGAACGGCATAGGCACAGGTTTGAGGTGAACACCAAGTACCGTCAGCGTCTTGAGGATGCCGGACTAGTCTGTTCCGGCCTTTCGCCTGACGGCGCGCTGGTGGAGTTCATTGAACTTCCCGAACATCCATTCTGGGTGGGCACCCAGGCGCATCCGGAATTTAAGTCAAGACCGGACCGGCCACACCCGCTTTTTGTTTCATTTATGAGGGCTGCGGTAGACCGCAAAAACTCGAATATTTACGCCGACTAATTAATTGCGCATTTATTTGAGCCAGTGCTTTCCGCAATACCGGCCCATGTGTTAAATCGAGGAGCGTGAATGTTCAATCAGATTGCCGAGGTCGAGCTATATAGAAGTAACGTCATTTCGCTCGTCAAGACTCTGTTTACATCGCCCGACGGTAAAACCTTTGATCGAGACGTGGTAAGACACGTGGGAGCCGTGAGTATTGTCCCACTGCTTCAGAACAGAAAACAGGTTATTTTACTCTCCCAGTTCAGGGCATCTATCGGCAAACCTCTCTTTGAAGTGCCTGCAGGCAAGCGGGATGTCGCCGAAGAGCCCCAAGAGCTGACAGCGGTTAGAGAACTCGAAGAAGAGCTGGGGTTGAAGTGTTCTACCTTGATTAAACTGGGTGAGTTTGATAATTCCCCAGGATTTACTGATGAACACTCATACTCTTACATGGCTTGCGGATTATCCCTTGGCAAGATTGCGCCACAATCTGTTGAAGAGGCCCAATCTTCTATTGTAGTAACTGACCTTGGCAAAGTTCCCCAACTTATTTCTATGGGAATTATCACTGATGCCAAGACAATCATCGGCCTAGCCCGAGTTTCACACTACCTGGAGTGCGAGACACAGTGCCGATCAGAACTCTATCCCATATCGTGGTCATCGTCAGATGCCGGCGGTGATTCACCTTTGGATACCGACGAAGTCACAACCTGGTCCCGAACGCTTCCGATACTGTGAACGCCGATGGAGAACGACCACACGTCAGGATACCTGTTCGATCTCTCAGTAGTCCGGGGACGGTCGGACAACACAATCCAAGCATACAAACGTGACCTTGCCCTTTACTTTGAATATCTCGCGAACAACCATTTGAACTATTTGGATGTATCAATACGCGAGCTCAATGGCTTTTTCGATTACATAAACAAGGGTTTCTCAAAAGCGTCACAGGCCAGAATGGTTTCCGGAATTAAAGGATTTTATGCCTATCTGTTCCAATCGGATGTTATTTCGTCAAGTCCATTTGCTGAACTCGGCAGTATCGGTGTACCTTTACGCTTACCTAAAGCAATGACGAAAGAGGAGATCGAGACGCTTATTGCGGGAATATCGGGCTCCTCCTTGGCTGATTTGAGAGATCTTGCAATCATAGAACTCCTTTACGGAACCGGCATGAGAATATCTGAACTTTCCAATTTGTCAATGGCCGATCTTTATCTGGAAGAGCAGCTAGTTGTAGTAACCGGAAAAGGTAATAAGCAAAGACTTCTCCCGCTCGGTAGATACGCGTACCAGGCCTTGTTGAACTGGATTGGAACAGAAGGTCGGATGAAGCTGCTGGGAAGATCAAAGCGTTCCCGGGATTCGCTGGACGCTATATTCTTAAATTTGAGGGGAACAAGGTTGACCAGACAGGGGGCCTGGTTGGTTCTAAAGGACAGAGCTGGCAGAGTTGGCTTGGCGAAGAAGTTTTCTCCGCACGTGCTCCGGCACTCCTGTGCGACGCATATGTTAGATAACGGTGCAGATCTCAGAGTTGTACAGGAACTATTAGGTCATGCTTCTGTGGCAACGACGCAGATTTATACAAAAGTGTCCAATGAAAGAATTCGTTCGGTTTATTTCAGCGCGCATCCTCGCGCAATAGAGGGCTAGGTGTATTGTTTGCTATGGCACTAGACAAAGTTGAACTCTCTCATTTCAAGCAAATTCTGCTCAATGAGCGGATAGAGGTCATGGAGGCCCTGAAGACCTTCGGGTTGTCCAGGAATACCGACGGTGGCTACGATACCAATTTTGCGGATATTTCGCAGGTCACAGCTGAGAAAGGTGAGGCTGACGCGCTGATTCAACCATTGAGGGAGACCCTTGTTGAGATAGACGATGCCCTTGTCAGAATTGAGGATAAAGCCTATGGTCTCTGCGTTAAGTGTGGGAAGGACATCCCTCTCGAGCGACTTGAAGCAGTGCCTAAAACTAAATACTGCACTCCCTGTGCCAGCTTAGTGCGCTAGGGTGCAACCAGTCCTATGTTGGTCTTTGCCAGTGCCAACGTGGGACGTGCAACCTCTTCAGCCTTTCCGGCGCCTAATTTCAGCATCCGGCTGACTTCACCAGGATCTTTGCTCAGTTCAAACTAACTTTGCTGAAGTGGTGCTAATAACGCTATTAGAGCATCAGACACGCTTTTCTTTAATTGTCCGTACATCGTATAACGCGACGCCACCTCGTTGGGATCGTCCCGAGTCACGGCGCAGTACAGTTCAATAAGGTTGGATACGCCTGGCCTGTTCTCGGGGTCGTATTTAACCGTGCTTTCAGTATCGGTTACGGCCCGGCTGATCTTTTTGACGATCTCATCGGCCGAATCTAAAATGAAGACCGTTCCGGAACTGGAATTGGATGACTTGGACATCTTGTTGAATGGACGGGCTAGATCCATAATCCGGGCTCCAAGTGGCGGAATCGTCGCCCGGGGTACCTTAAAAGTTTCACCGTATTTCGCATTGAAACGGATCGCCACATCTCTGGTAAGTTCGAGGTGTTGCCTTTGATCTTCTCCAACCGGTACCCGTTCAGCCTGATAGAGAAGGATGTCGGCAGCCATCAATGCCGGATAGGTAAATAATCCTGCACGTATTGACTCGTCATTCTTTCCCTTGTCTTTGAACTGAGTCATTCGGGAAAGCTCGCCATAGGTGGCAGTGCACTCTAACAACCAGGACAGTTCCGCATGAGCCGACACGTGGCTCTGGACGAAAATTGTACAAACCTGAGGGTCAAGGCCGGCAGCCAGCAAAGTCATGGCAAGCCTGAGGGTATTCTCTCTGAGTTCTACTGGCGAATGCTCGACTGTTATTGCGTGCAGGTCAACAATGGTAAAAAAGGAGTCAAATTCATGCTGGTCATGAACCCAAGACTGGATTGCCCCTAAGTAGTTGCCAATGTGAAGTTCGCCGCTTGGCTGTATTCCTGAAAGTACACGTATCACAGCCATAGATGTTAGAGGCGGGGAGAGCAATTACAGCAGCAAGAAAAAAGGGATGTAGACCGCCGGGGATATATCGAACATAGTCACAAGGTTATAAAACTCGCAAAATCTTTTGTAATTCTAATTATGTAATTCGAGATATCACAGCCAAAGATACTGTATGATTCGCGTTAACTGTTGTAAACAAACTGCTGCCGATGTACAGCAGACGTTTGGGTGGGAGGCTCCCAGCATTCCACAGCTTGGCGTTGTCAACTTATTTGAGATGAATAAAGGGGGTGAGCCTGTGGCGGAAATGACTAAGAAGGGGTATTACTGGCTTTTCATAATTCCGTTTATCGGTACATTAATACCGCCGATATACTCCAAATTCAAGCCAGAATTGTTTGGGTTACCATATTTCTATTGGTACTTAATTCTCTGGATTATCATCACGGGAATTATTGGCGGCATTGTTTATTTCCTTTCTGAACCAAGAAGGTAACAAGGACTGCAAATAGTGGTCTGTCATAGAGTCTCATTTGATTTTGGAAGGTTTGTTTTTTCTTTAGTTTTCTTTAGATGGGGGTGATTCATATTAAGTGGCAAGCATTTATTATCTTCCTTGTTCTATTTGTCTTCGTGGCAGGCCTGGGCTTTTGGGCTGCCAGGTGGAGACGGGGCGATTTAACTCTCCTGGATGAGTGGGGATTGGGAGGACGCAAGTTTGGAACCTGGGTTACGTGGTTCCTTCTTGGTGGTGACTTGTATACCGCCTATACCTTTATTGCGGTACCCGCTTTGGTTTATGGCGTAGGAGCATTTGGATTCTTTGCCGTTCCTTACACAATCGTACTGTATCCAATCATGTATATCGTCATGCCGAGATTATGGAGGGTTTGCAAAGCGAATAGCTTTGTCACTCCATCAGATTTTGTGAAAGCGAGATTTGACTCCAGATCGCTGTCATTGGCAGTCGCAATCACAGGTATTTTGGCCACCATGCCATACATAGCTCTACAGCTGGTTGGTATTCAGGCGGTGTTGATTGCGATGGGCCTAACCAGCACCGGGGTACTCAAGGATCTGCCGCTATTTATCGCATTTGCGATCCTGGCCGCATATACATATACATCGGGACTTCGAGCTCCGGCACTAACGGCCATCGTCAAAGACATACTGATATATACCACGGTGATTGTCGCGGTTATAGCAATACCTGCGAAACTGGGCGGGTTCTCTCACGTCTTCGCAGCTTCCCAAACGGCACTTATAGCCAAAAAGGGGAGCGTCATCCTATCGCCCAAGCTGTATGGAGCATTCGCCACTCTTGCCCTTGGTTCCGCATTCGCGCTTTTACTCTATCCACACGTAATCACTGGCACCTTGAGTGCTAAATCCGGACGGACGATAGAGAGAAACTCAGCATTGTTGCCACTTTATTCAGTGGCACTCGCGCTTTTAGCACTGCTTGGGTTCATGGCGCTGGCGGCTGGTATCAAGACCAGCGTGTCATCCGAAGTAGTTCCTTTGCTGCTGCTGAAGACTCTTCCAGAATGGTTCGTAGGGGTTGCCTTCGCAGCAATTGCGATCGGAGCGTTGGTACCGGCGGCAATTATGTCAATCGCAGCCGCCAACCTCTTTACACGGAACATCTATAAAGACTTCTTCAACCCGGGGGCCACTACTCAACAGGAGACAAAGGT
>JABEUP010000120.1 GCA_013044365.1 Acidimicrobiaceae bacterium | reverse complement strand
GTCTTATTGTCAACGGCTTTATCGAGCCCGTTACAAGGACTTTGCCGATGGAATATGCCGTAGAGTGGAGCCGGCTTATTGAACTCCAAATGGACGGCTCAATTGGTTGACGATCTCTGCCCCCTGAAGAGCGAAGATTAGAGGGCAGTTCAGGCCGGACACAATATCAAATTCCAGGCTTATGCTTGCTGCTTCTGCACCAACGGCCGTGATTAGTGCTGGTGCTACGTCAGTTCTACAGGCGTCTTCGCTCTCCGGCACGTCCGTCGGTGACAACGCTATATTGCCCGGTATCGAGCACGTAATCTCTGTGAGGTTATTGCGGGCAGGGGAGAGTCTCTGTCGTTGGATATACCGCAGGTGCAACAGATCGACTGGCCCTTTAATTATCCCTGGCGTTTGGAATGGCTGGTCCGGCGAGGTTTTTGTAGAGAGTATGCTTTCGTGTGGACGGGACGATCATCCGATTTGATCCAGATGCTTTTCTTGACCCTGGGTCTTGTTGTCCAGGTGTTCAACGGTGCTCACATCCACCGGATAGGGGAGATCACGTGACGCGTGCTCGCTGACTTCGATGCGAGCTGGTGGAGTTCGACGGCGAGTCAGACAGATCCACCGGTCGGTTAATTTTCCTCAAAAGGTTGCCCTTTCCTTGCTGGTAAACAATCTGAAGGGAGTCTCTGTCCGGCGGGTACGACTGGAGTTCTCCGATGTGCGGCGTCAGTACTGGAAAGCGAACCAGTTTTGGCAAGCTTCCAAAGTTGCCGAATCAGTTGGTGGCATACCGCCGATTTCTTCCCCCAATACATAGAACAACGAAGCCAGCCAACCACCTGATTGGTGACTTAACGCCATCCGGAATGCGGCGCATGCCGACCCAAAAGGTGGAAGCCGAAAAAAGCTTAAATCTTTCCAGCCATAATTGGGATAGCCGATGCACTTTACGCGGGGAGTTTTTTCCATCCGTCAATGACTTCGAAGTCACCAAAACATTGAAGAATATCAGACGGAAGTCTTCCCCAGCTCCACAGGTAAAGTTCGGAGGCGGTGCCTCTGATTGCCGCATCAGCCTTCCGGTGGTTCTTGTCAATGGTGATGACTCCATCGGTCATAATAACTGTCCACTCCGCGTCACAGTCCGTTGCGTGCAAATGTAATGATCCTGGCAGGGATCCTGTCAAGTTCCTTCTTCCGCCAATTGTGACTTCAAGTCTTTCGTCAATGCCATCTTGGGCAAACTCTGGTGTAAAACCGAAGGGTATTGATTCGGCAGGTAATGACTTTATAGCACTCACACTCGGAATTCCCATGTGGGCAAGTTCTGCGTCGAAACGATGAATTGCAACTTCGTGCGCTTGACGTCGTATAGTCCACTCCAGTGTCAAATTTTTGCCGCTCCAGTTCCACGCTGGATAGTCCTGGGGGTGAGTGTTAAAGATCTGAAGGAGATTATTCCAGCCGGAATTGAACCAGTCCAGCATTTCTGATGATTCGGTGGGAAGGGTGATTTCATACCCGGTTGGGTCGACATCTGAGCCAATACGGAAGACAGCTCTTCTGTGTACCGATCCTAAATGTTCGACCAAATCTTGGACAGTCCACCCAGGACAGCTGGGAACTGCATGATCGAGTACCGCTGAACAGAGTTCGGCAAACTTTTGGCACTCCAGTTTAAAATAGTTAATCAGCTCATTCCGTTCCATTGCACCGAGTCTTTCAAAGATTTTGGCCTCTAGCCACTGGTTTTTCCAAAATTCTTGATTCTCTCGCGCAAACCCGCTGTGGCATCAGCTGCCGGGAAGCCAGGAGAATGCGAATAATGTTGTCTTTTGGCAATTCGATCTTCAAAATCATATATCAAATGATCCTTCAGTTTCGGTAACGTCAATCAGCAGGTCGAAACCGAAAGTTGTACCTTTTGAAATGCCTTCACTTGCCACCCAGGCGCTACCGTTGTGTGCCTTCACAATTGACGCTACCAGTGAGAGGCCCAGTCCTGTTCCGCCTGAGCCTCTTGAGCGGGAAGACTCGGTTCTGTAGAACCTCTCAAAAACGTTCTTCAGGGATGGTTTTTCAATTCCATTGCCAAAGTCGGTAAGTGCAAACCGTACGATTTCAAACTTGCCAATATCTGGTATTTTAAATTCGTCGTCATCTGCTCTGACTAATTCCAAGCCGTTGAATTGCGCAAGTTGTTCGGGATCAAGGTGTCCTAAATAGATCATCGCAGGACTGCATTCAGGTGTATGGAATCTCAAATTAGAAAAGAGGTTGGAAATCACCTGGATCATACGGTTCTTGTCGCCAATTATCCACAGATCATCTTCAACATGAGACTCGATTTTTCTGCAAGGTTCCACAGTTATTAAATCTTGGATCAGGTCGTTCACCAACTCGGTAAGATCGACCGGTAGTTTCTCGACAGGTCTATTTTGGTCAAGTCTTGCCAGTAGTAAAAGGTCTTCCACGAGACTGCCCATCCGGATCGACTCCGATTCGATGCGTTCCATCGCACGCTTAGTTTCTGACTCATCAAGTAATCCTGATCTTTGTCTGACCAATTCGGCATACCCGCGAATCGAAGTAAGAGGAGTTCGCAATTCATGCGAAGCATCGGCGACAAAGCGCCGTAATTTTGATTCAGATTGGCCTCTGCGCTCCAATGCGGTAACTAGCTGGCTCAGCATGTAGTTCAATGCGTTAGCCAGCCTGGCAACCTCGGATGCCTGGTTGCTGGTCGTTTCGACTCTCGCGGAAAGGTTACCTTCGGAAATCTCATTCGCGGTCTCTGCCATCTTATCAAGGGGCCGGAGCCCTAACCCTACGATGTAAGTACCAAGGGCTGCTAAAAGGATTAGTACGAATAGCGAGACAAGGAATTCGATTATCACTAGGCGTCCTAAAGTGGCTGCAACTCCAGTTAGCGGAATTGCCAATATTGTGATTGCGCCTGTGGTGGTATTTTTTTCTGCGATTACACGGTATTGAAGAGCGGAGTTGGCGGTACTGCTTACGTTGAACGGCCGGTTTAATTCGATTGAGTTATTCTTGGAGTTGATTGGGGGCAGGGCGGGAGGTGAGCCAGCCTGGGATGGCTTTTGTACGAATGCGGCGACAAAAGATGATCCATTGGTTGTTACTAATTCGCCGTAACTGCCTAATGGTACAAATGCAAATTCCGATTGGCTTACGTTTTGGCCAAGCATTGCTCTAGTCAAAGATCTGGATGCAGGTGCTACCGACACGTTTAGCTGTTGGTCCAGCTTTGTAATGAGGAAAGATTTTAATGCCGAATAAGTGGCAACGTCTGATATCGCAATTCCTACGAACAGCAGCAATGTCACTGAAATGACAAGGCGCGCCTTTAGTGACAGCTTTTTCAATTGCACGGCACTATCCTACTTTAGGATTGGATTGGCTCCTTAGTGAGTAGCCCACACCTCTAATTGTTTTAATCAGCGGCGCCACTTCTGAGGCGCCAATTTTCTTTCTTAGGTAAGAGATGTAAGTTTCGACGATATTTGCATCTCCGCCGAAGTCATATTCCCAAACATGGTCTAAAATCTGGGCCTTTGAAACTACCCTTCTGGCATTGAGCATAAGAAATCTCAGTAGTCGAAACTCAGTTGCTGTAAGTTCAATGATGTTTCCGTCTCTGTAAACTTCTCTGGTTTCTTCGTCAAGTTCCAAATCTTCGAAAACCAGTCGCGAAGAGGTTGAACTGTCCCCACGCGTCCTTCTCAGGATCGCCGCTACTCGTGCCGATAGTTCCTCCAAACTAAAGGGCTTGGTTACGTAGTCATCTCCGCCGATTCCCAGTCCCCGTACCTTATCTTCCGTAGAATCTTTTGCGGTTAGGAAGATGATGGGAACCTGCTGGTTCTCCTGTCGAAGCCTGCGAGCCACTTCATAACCGTCGAGATCGGGCATCATAATGTCTAAAATGAGCAGATCTGGATGAAAATGGCTGACTTTTTCAATAGCCTCGCGACCGGAATGAGCCTGTTCCATCTGATAGCCCTCATATCTGAGGGCCATGGTCACCAGTTCAGTTATCGGGGTTTCGTCATCGACGACCAACACCCTACCAATTGCCGGTTTGGGTTGCAACGACTGCATCGAATACCTTCCCCTGTCATATCCTGCGAATTTGTTTGATTATGCGGCCGGGGCACTGCCCAATGGTACAACCGCTGACCCAGCACCGTTGCTATTCGTCCAATAAATTGTGACCTTGTCACCAGGCTTCATTTTTTGAATAACCGTGACAAGCTGGGCTGCCGAAGTTAGGGAGGTGTTGCCGACTTTGGTAATTACAGAACCAGCCGTAATACCCGCGGTTCCGGCCGGAGAACCTGGTACAACCGCCACTACCAAAACGCCGGTAAGATTTGATGGCAATCCTAACTGTGCCGCCACTTGGGGAGTCAGGGTTTCGATGTCAACTCCCAGAAAGGCTTTGCCGCCGGCTATCGTTCCTGTTGACGAATTCGGATGAGCTTCAATTTGTTTCACCACTGGCAGTACAGAGTCAATTGCTTCTGCGAATCCTATATTTTGCGCAGGCTCCGAGCCGGTACTGGCAATAATCGCGGTGTTCATGCCGATGACCTGACCTGCTGAGTTGACTAATGGTCCGCCAGAGTTGCCCGGATTAATTGGTGCGTCAGTCTGAATCATGTCTGCCAGAGTTGTTGAACCTGAGCTAATGCCGTTGGAACTCGTTGAAATTGATCGGTGTAGTCCTGAAACGATTCCTTGGGTGACTGTCGGCAGCCCTTGCAGAGCTAATGCGTTACCCACCGCTACCACGGAGTCTCCCACTTGTAAGCTTGAGGATTTGCCAAACGTGACCATTGGCAGGTTAGACACACCTTGGATTTTGATAACTGCTACGTCGTGTGTGGGGTCAGCACCAATCAAAATTGCATTGTAGAGCTTGGTCTGGTTGAACAGCTGGACTTTGATCGTTGATGCGTTTGCAATGACATGGTTATTGGTCAATACCTCTCCATTGGAGGATATTATCATCCCGGTTCCTGCCGCTTGAAATTGCTGTGTTCCACCGAAAAATCCACCCTGGGATATAGTTCCACTGGTCTGGATATCGACAACAGCTGGTTCAACTTTTGACAGGATGCCCTGGATGTCGGTCGGGGTGGCGCTAGTAGGATTATTTACTACTGGTGATGTAGTTACGGTTGGTTGAGTGCTGGTAGAAGAGGTAAGTTTAGCTACTACTGCTCCAGCTGAACCACCTAGGACCAAGGAAATAACCGATGCAGCCATAACAGTCTTTGCCAGCGGGGAGATCGGTTTACGCGCCTTTTTCACCCTCTTTTGTTTGGGGGTGCCATTCCCGGGACCTGAGAGGGGGTTGTCAGGTGCCGGGAATGGCTGGGGGATAAAAGGCTGAGATTCTGTGGTTTCGTCGCTACCGCTTTGTTGCATGTCCTGAGTTGCATCCATCGGGCCATCTTCGCCGGGATTGGAGCTTATCGCCGGGACTGGCACCGGTTCAGTTGTGTTCCCGGTAGGATCAGCCACCGCTGGACCACTGACCTCGGTTGGTTCGTTAAAATTTTCGTTCGAGCCAGAAGCATCTACGCCACCGACGGCCGCAGTTTCATTTGGTTCGTTTTCGTTGATTGTCACTTTTACCACCTGCTGTTGATACATTCTGATATTTTGCTTTAGATACATTATGTACGGTGAAGCTTTGAGAATTCTGGGGAACCTCTGAGTATCGTTTAAAACCTTTAAAGTCTTTGCCAACCGGTTGACCGGTTAATCCAAGCCGCTTGCCACAATTAAAAGGGCGGCCAAAAAAATAGATGAAGAGGATAGGTTGGACTTATGGCGATGCGAGAAGAGTGCAAGCATTTTCAGAGCAGGACGTATCCTTCAGGCGAGGTCGCCCGGTTTTGCGAACTGGACCTTGCTCCAGAAGCTCCGTGGCGATGTCCGGAGGATTGCTCAAAGTATGAGCGAAGACTTGCTGACGTGGCTTGGGTTCACGGATCATTGGTGCCTCCAAAGATAGAGGATGAGCCCGACGGAGATCCGGGAGACATTTCAGAGTTGTTGCGTGATGCCGAATCCGTGATTGATTCAGTATTACCCGAGGTACTGGATGAAGTTTCCAAAAGGGAAAAGAAGTCGAAGCGGGGATTATTTTTTCGCCGCAAAGAGACCTAAGTGCCGGTGAATTTTGGAGGACGTTTCTCAACGAACGCTGTAACCGCTTCGGCTAAATCGTGTGATCCAAGCTGCGGAAGACTTAATTCGGCAACCAGCTTGAGCTGTTTCGCAATTTCCTGGTCATAGAAATTTCGGAGCACCTCTTTTACCCCTTGAGTTGCAGTCGGTGAATTTGCCGCAATCTCAGTTGCAAGTTGGAAAGCCTTGTTCATCAGTTCGACTTTGTCGCGGCAGACGTTATTGACCAGGCCCATTTCGTGTGCCGTACTCGCCGAGAAGTCGCGGCCCGTCAAGGCCAGTTCAGCGAGTTGGCCCCTGCCAATGAGCGAAGGCAGCCTTTGCAGAGAACCAAGGTCCGCAATCATGGCAAGCTTGGTTTCTCTTACGGAAAAGATTGCATCCGCAGAACATAGGCGGATATCCGCATAACAGATTAGGTCAAGTCCTCCTCCTATGCAGTGGCCGTTTACTGCCGCGATCACGGGTTTTTTGCAGGTTGCAAGGGAGCTGATGGATTCTTGAAGCTGTTCAATTGTCGCAAGGGTTCGATGTGGATCGCCAGCGTCACCACCGGTAAGGATATCTTGCAATTCCATAAGGTCAAGGCCAGTGGAAAAGTGCCTGGAAGTTGACGCAACAATGATGACTCTTACTTCGGGGTTATTGTCTAATTCAGAAATACTTTGGGGAAGTTGGGAAAAGAACCCGGATCCCATGGCATTCGATTTATCCGTACGATCCAACCATACGTAACCGATCTGGGCTTTAACTTCTGAATAGATAACCCGATTCGCGAATGATTCCACTCTGCGACTATAGCGCTGATTTATGGCCGTGTCATAATTTTAGATCATCAGGTTGATCGGTTAGCAGTTGAGGGTATTTAATAACATCTGGTTGTTAGAAATTGATCTTCCGGTAGTAGGATTTATGGGTAAACCTGAGTTCCATTTTGATGTTTTGTAATACCTAAGGAGTAGCCATTAAACTCTCGAGCGCGTGGACTGCAAGCCTTGACAACGCAGTAGCCAAGAGCAGCCAGCCCCAACGTTTTAGCGAAATTAGAGCACACGTTGATTCTTTGGAAATGCCGACTTCCGCCATCGAAGAGTGGAGGTATTCAAATATCGACGATCTTGATATTTCGAGATATTCAATTTTTGGAGGTGAGACCTCTAGCAGAGAAATTGCGTCGGCCTTGGCGGGTCCGCTTTTTGCAGCTAACAAGAATTCTCTGATTATCAAGACTCATAACGGTATCATCGATCCAGGATTTAAGCCGCCCACAGGAGTTCGGCTTGACAATGTTGATCCGGAAGATATCTCACATGATTTTTCGGGTGCGGACGTTTTCTCGTATCTAAATGCCCTTCTGTCGGTTCCCTTGACGCTGTCGATAGGAGCGGATTATGATTCCAGCCGCCCGATCGTGGTGATTCGGTATTTCGATGCGGATGAGGCGACCGCTGTATTTCCAAACTTTTGTTTGAAGCTCGAAGACAACGTCAGTGTCCAGGTATTGGAGGTTCTGATTTCACCACCTGATTCAGAACTTCTGGTAATTCCTATTACTAAGATCTATCAGGAAAAAGATTCCCTGCTTGAGTATCTGCTTGTCCAGGATTTGGGCCCAAAATGTGAAATGATTGGCCATCAGGCATCCCGGATAATGTCCAATAGTAAATTTCGATCCATGTCGGTTATTGCCGGTGGTGACTACTCCCGTATATTCACAACTTCAACCATCGCTGGTATCGGTGCTGATTCACGTCTGAATGCCGCATACTTTGGCAGCGGCGACCAGGTGCTCGATTTTAGGACTCTTCAGGAACACAGCGCCAAAAGTGGTCGCAGCGAACTGTATTTCAAAGGAGCGGCGGCCAACGAGTCTCACCTGGTTTATTCGGGATTGATAAGAGTGGACAAGGGTGCCACCTCCACTGATGCTTTCCAGACCAACAAGAACCTGGTTCTTTCCGAGGGTGCCCGCGCAGACTCCGTACCTAACCTCGATATTCAGGAGAATGATGTAAGGTGCAGCCACGCTTCTTCGGTAGGTCCTATTGATGAGGACCAGCAGTAC
>JABEUP010000119.1 GCA_013044365.1 Acidimicrobiaceae bacterium | reverse complement strand
GGCGGTCCCGGGGACATTGGCCATGCCGTCGCGTTCTTTGCCGATGATGACTCATGGTACATAACAGGTCAAGTGCTCTACGTATGCGGCGGCCGAAGCGTTGGAGCCTATTAAGCCAAGTCTTCGAGCCCGCCAGGGATTGCCAACCCAGATAAGGAGAGATTTATGGTCAAGCTAGACGAAGCAGAAGTTTTGGGGAACGGGGTTGATTTTTCGACTCAGGACGGCAAAGTTCATCTATCAGCGAGCAGGTGTCCCGCCTGTGGTGCGGCATTCTACCCGCCCCGAAATAACTGCTCCGCTGATGGGACGAGCCCGCTTGAGGATATTTTGCTTTCGAGCGGGGGAACCATATATACATTCACCGTTGCCAGACAGTCGACTCCCGAGTTCAAGACTCCGTATGTTCTCGTCTACGTCGATTTTCCGGAAAATGTTCGGGTTCTTCTGCCTTACGATGGCTCCGAGCCGCCTCCGATAGGCGCCAATGTGGAGATCGTGATGGCAGCCGGTCCCAGATTGGAAAATGACAATCTAATTTCAATTCCTCACGCCAGGATATAAGCACATGAAGCCGTGTCAGTGGTCAACTGCAATATGGGAGATCGAATTTATGAGCACGCTTGAGGGTGCTTTACCCGGGTTTACGAGTTGTGAAAGGGAGGATCTTCAATGGAAGATGTATTTGTATTAGGCATCGGTATGACGCCTTTTGGTAAGCATCCGGACAAGACGGCAGCGGATCTCGGTGCGGAGGCGGTGATCCTGGCGCTCTCCGATGCTGGGCTAAGCCGCGGGGATATAGAAGCTGCTTGGGTTGGACATGTATTCCAGGGTATGGCGATGGGCCAGCGCGCCCTTTATGCGGCAGGACTTTCCGGAATCCCGATCGATAACGTCGAAAATGCCTGTTCGTCCGGATCCACCGCCATCTGGGATGCAACACTGGCCCTGCGGGCTGGTGCTTACGATATCGTCCTGGCCCTGGGCGTGGAGCATATGACCACGGCGTTCAGAGGAGCCCTCGCCCCCGATCCAAGTGACATTGAGGCTCAGCTGGGACTGACTATGCCGGGGATTTATGCCATGAGAGCCCAGCGGTACATGCTTCAGTACGGAGCCACACCGGAGGAGATAGCTCAGATAGCAGTCAAGAACAAGAAGAACGCAGCCATGAATCCGCTGTCGCATTTCAAGAAAGCAGTCACCCTGGAAGAGGTCATGCAGGGACGCTTGATAGCAGATCCTTTACGTCTCCACGAATGTGCCCCGATAAGCGACGGTGCAGCAGCGGTAGTCCTGGTAACTAAGGCCAAGCTCAAGCAGTTGGGTGGAAACAGGGCCATAAAGCTTGCAGCCAGTGCCCTTAGAAGCGGGCGTACCGAAGTGGGCCTGGTTGATATGACAGTGGAGGATCTCACTTGGCGTACAGCGCAGGGGGCTTACGAGCAGGCGGGAGTTGGTCCTGGCGATATTGGTTTCGCGGAGGTCCATGACTGCTTCTCCATTGCCGAGGCTTTGCGCGTCGAGGGCATGGGCCTGGTTCCCCACGGCGAGTATGTCGCCAGAGTCGGAAAAGGGGAGATGGACATAGATGGCGTTTTGCCGGTAAATGCTTCCGGAGGTCTTCTCGGCAAGGGCCATCCGCTTGGCGCCACTGGTGTGGCTCAAGTTGTGGAGTTGGTAAAGCAGCTTAGAGGAGATGCCGGTGAACGCCAGATTGAAAACGCCAAAATTGGTGTTGCGCACTGCAGAGGCGGCAAGGCCCAAGGCGTGGAAGGTACCGCATGTACCGTAAACATTCTGGTGGCGTAGAAATGACGTCGGTTACCGAGATGTACTCTGACGCTCTGCAGAATGAAGGAGAACTTGTATCTGTAGACTGCGCGATCATAAGGGGAGGATCTTCGAAAGGGGTATTCCTTCCCAGATCGGCACTGCCAGATGATCCGGGGGACTTGGAGACATTCCTGCTCGCCCTGATGGGCAGCCCCGACCCCCGTCACATTGATGGGCTTGGCGGCGCGGATCTGCTTACCAGCAAAGTCGCCATGATCGGATCCCCAAGTATCGCTGGCGCCGATCTGGATTATACCTTCGCTCAGGTCAGCGTTGCTAAAGCCCAGATAAACATGGATATGAATTGCGGCAATATCTCGGCTGCGGTGGGGATCTACGCCATAGAGCATGGATATGTCAAACCGACCTCTCCGCTGACCATGGTGAGAGTCCACAACACGAATACTCACAAGATATTTGTGGCTACCGTTCCGGTATCACTAGGAAAGCCATCTGTGGAGGGGAACTGTAAGGTTGATGGAGTTCCAGGCACGGGTGCCGAGATACTTCTCGATTACAGGGAAACCGTTGGATCTGTGACAGGCAAGTTGCTGCCAACCGGTTCAGTGTTAGACGAGATTGAAGTACCTCTGGTTGGGACGATTTTAGTTTCGATCGTAGATATTGCCAACTTATGCGTCATGGTCAAAGCCTCCGACTTTGGATTCAAACCCGGAGAGATTCCCTGTTTACCCACTGATATCCAGATAGCCAAAGTGGATTCCCTGCAACGTGCAGTGGCCAGGATGCTCGGGGTGCCGGAGGGAGGGCTGGTTCCAATTCCGGTGTTACTGGATTATCCCCGTAATTATTCTACGGTGGTTGGGGACGAAAGCGTAAAAAGCGAAGACATCGACTTCGTTGCCCAAGTTATTGGAGGCCAACCTCTTGTTTTACACAAGGCCTTCCCCGGGACAGCCAGTGTGACTGTTGCCGTGGCAGCCCGAATACCAGGAACTGTCGCTTGCGAGCTGGGCCACCCGCGTGCGGAAACAGTTCGAATCGGACATCCGACCGGTCGGAACCTGGTCATGGCGGAGGTGTCTGTTGACGATACGGGAAATCCTGTGGTGATGAAGGCGGCATATACAAGGACCGCTCGGAAATTGATGGAAGGCAAGGCGTTTGTTAGAGCTTCAAAAGTATTGAAAAGGGGATGTGAAGGTGATATTTGAGCCTGAAGTAGAAATGATGGACCGTGATGAGTTGGTTGAGCTCCAATCAGCCCGGCTAAGGGAAATGGTGTCAAGGGTTTACCAGCGCGTTCCATTTATGAGGGCGCGTCTGGATGATATTGGGGTCAAACCTAGTGATATCAGGGGAGTTTCGGATTTGTGGAGACTGCCTATTACTAGAAAGTCAGATTTGCGCGACACCTATCCTTTCGGTCTCTTTGCTAAAGATAAAAGCGATTTGTTGAGAATACACGCCTCTTCGGGAACGACCGGAAAGCCCACCGTGGTTGGCTACACATCCGCCGACTTGGAGGTGTTTGGAAAGGTTTGCGCGCGGGCCCTCGCCGGTGGTGGAGCCCAACCGGGGATGTTGCTTCACAACGCCTACGGGTACGGACTCTTCACCGGGGGACTTGGCCTTCACCAGGGAGGGGAAACACTTGGTATGGTAGTGGTTCCGGTTTCCACTGGAATGACCGAACGCCAAGTTAAGTTGATTATGGACTTTGGTGCCGAAGTTCTTTGCTGCACCCCAAGTTACGCTCTTACCATAGCTCTGGAGTTCGCAAAGCAAGGAATTGCGCCTGGAGAGATACCTCTTCGGTATGCATTGGTTGGAGCAGAACCCTGGACCGAGACGATGCGTGCCGAAATCGATTCCCGTCTTGGACTGAGGACGGTCAATATCTATGGGCTATCAGAAATTATCGGTCCGGGCGTATCCTTCGAATGCACGGAGGAACGTCATGGTTCTCATATAAACGAAGATCATTTCCTTGCCGAGATTGTGGATCCCGAAACCGGTGCGCTGTTGCCGGACGGAGAGGAGGGGGTGTTGGTGATCACCACTCTCACCAAAGAGGCCCTTCCGCTGATTCGCTACTGGACGGGCGACGTTACCAGTCTTGACCGCGCCAAATGCAGTTGCGGTCGAACTTTGGCAAGAATGGCAATGGTTAAAGGAAGAACCGACGACATGCTGATCGTCAAGGGGATAAACGTTTACCCGAGCCAGATTGAGGCTGCATTTGGTGGCGTCAGGGGACTATCTCCGTATTACAGACTTCTGGTGGATCGCTCTGGAACTTTGGATCAACTCGAAGTTGAAGCAGAGCTGTCAGAGGAAGTATTTCGCGAGGTCACGGCTGACTTCCTGTCGGACGAGATTATAGAGGCTGACCAGCTGTTACGCCAGATTAGAGAAGATGCGCAGCAAGCAATTCGCGAGAACGTGGGAATTTCAGCCAGGGTTACTTTGCTTGAGCCGCAAAGGCTGCCCCGTTCGGACGGTGGAAAGGCTCAGCGAGTTGTGGATAAAAGGAAGGTACTAGTCAGCTGATACAAGTTTGCGGGTCTGTTTGAGAGGGTTCCAAGTTGTCACCAAGGGGGGATGCGAAACTGGGGTGCTAGGCGTGCGGGTTAAGTAAATGGTGAGGATGGCGCTAGATTTTCCCACCAACTTTCGAGGGCGGTTCTTCACAAAAAATACCTCTGGCAGGTACCGTCACTGGTCAAGCTGTGGCTATGTGGCGGCAATACCTACTAAGAGGGCATGAGCTTCACTGAATTGAATCCGTAGGAAAGCAGCAGGTACCAATACTGTCAGGTTTGTACTGCCGTCATTAGAGGACAGATAACTGCTGCTGGCAGCAACAATAACTGTGAACAACGAGTAGGGGGTAGGCAGATGATAGGTCAGTTTCGGGGAAATACGGAGTTAGTTAGTCATCTTTTTAGTGGAAAGGAGAGACGATTTCGAAAATCGGGTGTCGTGGCTTTGGCGGTAGCATCATCGGCGCTGCTTCTAGCTGCCTGCGGCTCCAGTTCCGGTGCTGTTTCGAGTACCAGCACTACAGCAAAAACAGTGCAGACCACCGCCGCTCAGGGGCCGATCAAGATTGGAATGATAACTTCATTAACCGGACCATATACTCCGCTTGGCACAAATGACAAGCTTGGTGCTGAGCAAGAGGTAGCTGCTATCAATTCTGCCGGCGGAATTAATGGCCGACAGATTGATCTCGTGGTGGAGGACGATCAAACCAACCCCACACAGGCTGTAGTGGACTTCAAGACTTTGCAGTCAGATGGTGTTGTGGCTGTGGTGGGACCGGTGTTTTCCTCTTCCTGCATGGCAATAATCTCCGGTGTCGAATCGGCCAAGATCCCAACTATCGATACCTGTGCTGACGACGCTCAGGTTACGCCGGTGAGACAGTATGTCTTCATGACCCCGCCTACCACGTTGATAGTTGGTCAGCAGTTGCTGGCCTATATGAAATACAAGGGTCTGACGAAAATGGCTGTAGCTTACGACACCACTGCTTTTGGTGAGTCCGGTTGGAGTGAGATGAAATCGTTAGCTTCCCAGTATGGCGTGAGCTTCGTCTATAACGGTTCTTTTTCTGCCACTGCTACCACCTTCACATCCATTCTCACGGCAGTGAAGTCGTCAGGTGCACAGGGACTCATGGTTTGGGGAGCCGGTCCTGCGGAGGTCGGCTTGACCAGTCAGTTCAAGTCTATGGGACTTACTATCCCGCTGTTATTTAGTCATGCCGAAGCATCGACACTTTACACCAAGCCAGCTGGTGCGGCGGGTAACGGGGTAATCATAGGAAGTTCCATTGGAGGAATTGGACCGTCTTTGCCTTCCGCATATCCCGGGAGATCGATAATAACGGACTTTGCCAATACGTTTCAGAAGAACAACGGGTATTATCCTCCGGAATTTGGCTTCGACGCTGGTGGAGCAATAGCCATGATTGCCAAAGCAATCCAGGCCAATGGGGCTACGCCGCAAGGAATAGATACGTCACTGAATCATATGACTATCACCACTGGTGACGGCACTTATAACTTCACCCCTACTGATCACTCCGGATTAAGTGTCAATCAAGTTGCGATTGCCAGAGATACCAATGGGACGCTGGTTCCAACAGCCTTTACCAAGGCGATGGTGGCCAAAGCCTCATAAATTGTGTGCGGTTCTCTGAACGGATCGAAGCGATCTGGTGCTTGGGCGGCAAATGTTTTGCTTCCCAAGAAGACGGGATAGAGCAGAATCCAAGGTGGGTTCACGACACCTGGACAAAGAAGGATGTTTGGCTTTTCCAACAGTGATTTCTATGATGCCGGTCCCCCACAATGATCAGGCATCATAGAAATCGAAAAAGCGGGTTCTCGAAATCTTTCAGCCCGGGTTAGCAAGCCGAGGTCTGCCGAAGCTTGGGCAAAGGGTAACGAACAGGTATTGCTGAAGTGCTCCGGTTTAT
>JABEUP010000118.1 GCA_013044365.1 Acidimicrobiaceae bacterium | reverse complement strand
CCGGAGAATGTTGGTGTCGAAGGGGGGACTTGAACCCCCACGCCCTTACGGGCACTAGCCCCTCAAGCTAGCGCGTCTGCCTATTCCGCCACTTCGACTATGTAACTGCGAGCAAAAATAACTTAGCTGAATTAGAGAGCTAATCATGTCGCAAAATGGTCTATCTTAGGTCAAATGTCATTTCGGGGTAATGAAGCTCCAGGTACTACTGTTCCAAAATATTGTTGATGACCTGCTACTGGCCCCAATGAAGTTGTATCCCGACGAGAATGCGAGGACATCAGGGACAGAATAGAGTGGTAAAGACGGTAAATCCTTCCATAGCAATTGATCGAGTTGGTTGTATATTGCTGCCGACGAGCCGGGGTCGAGTTCCGTTGCCGCTTTGGCTATTAATGCGTTGGCTGCAGAACTTGAATAGCCGGAATAGTTATCAAGTGAACCGGCAGCCGCGGAAATGTACTGGCTCACATGAAATGCAGCATCGGCTGAACCAGACTGCGTGACTATAGCCATATCGAAAGCACCATGGTTCAGAATAGTTTCCTCGAGGTTACTGAGCTGATAATTGACCGGATTTACGACGATTCCTATTGCCGATAAATCCTGCACTATCATTTCTTCAACATCAAGAAGTTGCTGATTTGAGCTATCCACAGATATCGTAAGAACAAGGGGCTGTCCACCTTTGGTCATCACGCCATTTGATGAACGGACATATCCATCAGAGGTGAGCAGGGCAGCTGCAGCCTTAGGATCAGACCTAAAATATTTTCCGCTATTGTCTTGATACTGTGGTACTCCAGGAGGATAGACATTGTTTCCGGCTGGCTGAGCAGCGGAATCATAGCTCCCGATTGCATATGACGTGATCGACTTTCTGTCTATGGCCAGAGCAATTGCCTGCCTCAATTTCGAATCCGAAAGCGGTGTCTTTGAGAGATTAAATATCAGTTCCTCTGTAGTCAAGGAGGAGACTAGTTTGGTTTTAACAGTGGGAAGTGACTTAAGGCCCGAATAGAGAATATTATTGGCTGGTGAATCAACGAGGTTAATTGTTCCGTTCTGAAACTGGGCAGCATAGTTTTGAGGGTTTGGATCCTCAAGAAATACGAGCTTGGGAATAGTTGCCGCTTTTCCCCAATACTTAGGATTTCTGGTTAAATCAATTTGCTGGCCTGGTACGTAAGCCGATATCTGATAGGGTCCGCCTGATACCTCCACGTTGGATGATGGTATAGCAAATCCTAAATTCCAACCAACCTCCGTGGCGATATGGGCCGGTACAATCGGATTGAATAGGTGCTCCCACTCCGAGAAATACTTCTTGAATATAATTGTCACAGTTTTTCCGCCATTTGAGCCCGTGACGGATTTGATATCACTATAACCGATGGTCGAATTATGCAAATATGGATAGCCACCCAGATCTGTATTTTGAGGGTCACCGGACTGAGCCATCCAGTTGTAGACAAAATCCGACGCAGAGATGGGCACACCGTCGCTCCATTGTGCCTGGGGATTAATCTGGTAAATGATAACCTCAGGGTTCGTTGATACAAGTTCTGCCGAGCTGACAAAACTGGAGTTGAGAACGGTTTCGAATTTAGAATTTTCGTAAAATACCGAAGGCCAGATATTGGTCATGATCTGCCTGGTCACCGTTAAATCGCCGGCTGGAGTGTTGGGATTGAAATTAGTCGGCAAATAAGGTGCCGCATAGGTTATCTGAGTCTGTTGCGGAGCAAGGGTAGTTGTGGTTGAAACCGTGGTCGAAGAATTTAGAGCAGTGCCTTCTGAGGAACCACAAGATGCAACCAAAACAACAGTGAGCAGAATTGACGCGCCGATAAACGATCTTTTCCATCCAACTTTGTCAAATACTAGACGCTGGCGCCTTGACACAACACTTGTCGTAAGCAAAATTTTAGAGTCTAAGACCCAGTGCTAATGACGTGAAAGCAAATATCACAACGAGGGTGATAGTAATCCTGTCCAGGTTGCGCTCAACCACGGTGGAACCGGCGGCAGCAGAACCAATACTGCCACCAAACATGTCCGACAAACCTCCCCCCCGCCCTGAATGAAGCAGGACAAAGAGCACAAGTCCTACGGAAACTATGAGGTGAATAACAACTAAAACAGCCGTCAACATCTGCCGCTAATGCCTTTCCTCACCAACTACACCCCGCTACACACTAGTCAAAGGCGTGGTCAGTAATTCTAAACGCGATCATTACGCCTGAATAATCCTAGCCAGCGATTCCGGGTCCAGGGCAGCACCGCCCACTAAAAGACCGTCAATATTTTCAAGCTGCATGAAATTCGCTGCATTTGTGGGATTGACAGACCCGCCATATTGAATCCTGACCTTGCCTGCCACATCGCTTCCCCACAACTCTTGGAAAATTCCCCTGATCGTCACCGCTCCTTGTTCGGCGTCCTCTGGTTTTGCACTTATACCGCCACCAATGGCCCAGATAGGCTCATATGCCACAACGCATCTTTCCGCTATCTCCGGTGGTAGAAAAGAAACTGCAGTGTCAACCTGAGTCCTTAGCTTCGCCTCAGTCTCACCCTGTTCCCGCTCTTGCAAACTCTCCCCCACGCAAATTATGGGGGTCATTTGTGAATTAAATACCGCTTTTACCTTGGACCGTACCGTTTCATCGCTCTCATTGAAGTACTGGCGTCTTTCCGAATGGCCGACAATCACATACGAAACATTTAGTCGTGCAAGCATCGGGGCAGAAACCTCACCGGTGAAGGCTCCGCTAGGTTCGTGATGACAGTTCTGAGCTCCAAGTCTTATCCGCATCCGATCAGAATCGATTAAAAGCTGCAATGGCCGCAAATCAGTAAACGGAGGATGGATGGAAATCTCTGTATATGAATAGTCTGAGGGTCGTAACAAAAAATTCAGCTTCTGGATAGCCTGGATAGCCTCCAGGTGATTGAGGTTCATTTTCCAGTTAGCGCTTATCAGCCGATAACGGCCACTGCGGGGATTGGGTCTCAGCTCCATATCGTACTTTACTTTAGCCATGATCAGACTTAGCCATCCGTTCTTTAAACCTTTGCTCCGAGTGCGTGATACAAGTCAAATTTAAAGCCAAGCAAATATTCTTAGGACGGCGAATCCCGTAATGCTTTCAGGCCTGGCAGATCACCTTTTTCGAGGAACTCCAAGGAGGCACCTCCTCCGGTGGAAAGATGTGAAATGTTATTGGCTAAACCGGCTTGCTCAATTGCTGCGGCACTGTCCCCGCCACCGACAACTGAAAATCCGCCAAATTTTGCAACTGCGGTGGCGACAGCCTGAGTTCCGAGCGAAAATCTGGGATCCTCGCACACACCCAGCGGGCCGTTCCATAAAACAGTTTTAGCGCCCATAATTATGTCTTGGAAAGCCTCGCTCGACTTGGGGCCTATATCCAGTGCCTTCCATCCCGATGGAATGTCCCCGCTGAAACACTGGGCAGTCCCGTTGTTGATTCCCCGGCCAAAGGGGGCATCTGAATTCAATGCAACATAATCCACGGGCAGGATGATCTTTTTGGTGGACTCGAGTAGGTTTCTGCAAATATCAATCTGGTCAGGTTCGACCATCGAATCTCCAATATTACGACCCAGGGCGACAAGAAACGAAAATGCCATACCGCCACCCACAATGAGGGTGTCCACCTTATCAATAAGGGATTTGATCAGCCCCATCTTGTCCGATACCTTAGACCCGCCCATTATTCCGACAAATGGTCTCTCTGGTGCCTCTAGTAGGGATGCGAGCACCTCCGCCTCTCTTGCCAATAACCTTCCCGCGGCAGACCGAAGGTATTTTGGCGGACCTACTATCGAAGCATGAACCCGATGGGCGGCGCCAAAAGCGTCATCCACATAAAGGTCCACTCCCCTAATCAGGTCCTGTACATAGGCGTCGTCATTTTCCTCTTCACCTTTTGAGAATCTTAGGTTTTCCAAAACCTCCACCTCCGGCAAAAGCTCATGGAGCCTTTTCGCCATAGGTGCGATCGAAAGATCCGGATCCCATTTACCGTGAGGTCGTCCAATATGGGAACAAGCGATTACTTTCGCTCCGTGATCAACCAACCATTTTAAAGTGGGCACCGATGAACGGATTCGAAAATCATCCACTATGTCGAATTCACCATCATCGCGTTTGGTCATTGGAACGTTAAAGTCACACCGAACTAAAACAGTCTTACCTTTGACATCTCCAAGGTCCTCAAGCTGGGGAATATACATTTAATACCTGCTCATCCAACTCATGATATGAAATTATCGCCGGCATGGGTGCCGTTGATAATCTACAGCCCCGATCCAACAAGTACTGCCAGGTCAACGAGTCTGTTTGAATAGCCCCATTCGTTGTCATACCAGCCGAATATTTTAACCAACGTGGATCCATTCTCAAGATCCATGGTCATGGTCATTTGTGCATCGAAAGTACATGACGCCGCAGATCCCACGATGTCAGAGGAAACAAGAGGCGCCTCCGAATATACCAGAACGCTTGCCAACCGACCTGATTCCGCAGCTTTCCTGAAGGCGAGGTTAACATCTGCCACGGCGACAGAGCCGTTTACTATAACACTAGCGTCAGTGATTGATCCATCTTGAACCGGTACCCTTAGCGAAGTCCCGTCCAGGTTCCCTTTCAACTTCGGCATGACCAGACCAGTTGCCTTTGCCGCACCGGTTGAAGACGGCACGATATTCACCGCAGCCGCACGGGCCCTCCGCAAATCTTTATGAGCAAGATCCAACAGATTCTGATCGTTGGTGTATGCATGAACCGTTGTCATAAGTCCCTTACGTATTCCGAAAGAATCGTCCAGAACTTTCATCATTGGAACAAAACAGTTGGTTGTACACGATGCATTGGAAATAATGTGATGCTTCTCGGGGTCATATATGTCGTCATTGACACCGAATACGAACGTTTCATCAACGTTGGTTGCCGGAGCAGAAATGATCACCTTTTTAGCTCCAGCCTCCAGGTGTGCGGCAGCAGCCTTGCCGTCAGTGAAAATGCCGGTCGATTCTATTACGACATCTACGCCAAGTTCCTTCCAGGGCAAAACCTTTGGATCGCGCTCGGCAAATACTCGGAGCAGCTCATCTCCGATTATTATTCCCTCATCGGTAGCCCGGACCTCAACTCCCAGTCGTCCATGCGTTGAATCGAACGCCAGAAGGTGCGCGTTGGTTGCCACCGATGTCAAGTCGTTCACCGCCACGATCTGGACATCGGCACCGGTAGATTTCACGGCACGATAAAAGTTCCGTCCAATTCGCCCGAAACCATTTATTCCCACTTTGAGGGACATTTCTCCTCCACTGATAGAAGTCGATCTCTACAGCACCCAATACCGCATCGCTACCCAAGTACTTCTCTTTGTCAATCTCGCTAAAGCCTACTCCAATTGTTCAATTGCCGACCAGAAGAACAGAATGCAATATCTGCAATTATTTACGCGTATTTCCTAAATGCGTCGGCTAACAGCTCTGGATCGTGAAGAATACCAAATTTATTGGCCAAGGGGCAAATAACCAGCTCTGATTGGATAGACCTACAATATCTGTCTGCATCTCCAGGCGCGATGAAAGAATCATCCGCCAAAATAAGATCGGGTGTAAAATTATGTTTTACCAATGCCTTTACATGATCTGAAATGTCAAATCCGGAGGTTTCCAGCTCCTGAGGTTTAAGATTTACGACATAAATCTTCTTTGCAGAGCTGGCATTTATTGATTCCCGAATCGCTGGTACCGCCAACACTGCCAGTACTGAAGTAAACAGTGAGCCGGGACCAGCAACGATTGTTTTAGCCGAAGCTATCGCCCTAAGCACCGCATTTGGCACCTTGGGGTTATCCGGATCGGTGTAGATGGAGTCAATTCCCCGGGTATGCATGATGTTCACCTGGCCTTCGACCCGCCGGTCTCCAACCCTGGCTCCCAAGATTATTGGGACAAGGGAGGATGGGTAGAGCGATCCATGCACCTCAAGCAACTCCTGAGCAATTTGAATCGCCTTACCGAAATTGCCAGTCACTTCAGTCAGACCTGCAATTATCAGGTTTCCCAAACTATGTCCGGCCAGTTCTCCGGTTGGAAATCGG
>JABEUP010000117.1 GCA_013044365.1 Acidimicrobiaceae bacterium | reverse complement strand
GCTCCCCGCGTGGCGATCGGGCGGGCGATGCGGCAAACGCAAGGGATTTTGGAGGCAGTCCATCCCATGTCAGCTGCCGCAAACTTCTGTTTTGCTCCGTCCCAACGGTCATCGAAAGAATCAGAACCGTATAAATACCGCCGGCCAGAATCGGGCAGCAATCGGCAAGCCGAAGTCCGAAACGAGTAATGGGAGCTCTTTCATCGAGCTCCCATCCGACCAATCCAAAGGTATTTATCTCTTTTGACATGCCCTTTCCGGCGGGTTGACGCCAAACAGCAATTCGGTAACCTGAAAGATCATCAGAGTCATCATTGAAAAGGTATCGCCGTACCCATCCCAATGGGAAGGTATGAACTATTTGAGCTACGGAAGTCCAAGAATCGGGACACCTGCCATATAGATGGACCAGATCCGGGGAGACAACCCGGCCTGAAACCCTGCTCATCCTGATTACCAGTACCATACCGGGGGTGAAGTTTTCCACCAGAGAAGCTCCGCTCTACCTCTCGCGCATCTTCTTCAACATATGACGGGCAGCCAATCCGCCGGCATCAATCCTGATACTCAGTTCCCGAACCTTTTCACCTTCTGATTCAATAACCTTTTCAAGAACATTGAGAGCGTCTACGTCCTGTCTCACCACGGTGTCCTGCATTTCGGTCAGAAACTCTGACACCCAGTCGTCTTCCACTGAAAAGTCACGTGCGACCGCATAAAAATCCCAAGTCGAATTCTCTGTCTCCGGGGTAACCGCATAGAGGATCTTCATATGAATTGCCTCAGGATCGCTCCCGTCTGGATTAGGAATTACACCTGTTGGAGCAACCCGTGAATGAAGTACGTAAAGACATGGAGGACGGTACTCGATATCCTGCCATCGATCAATCCGTCCAGATATCCCGGAGGACTTCGAGTAAAAGGGGGGGCATTCGACATTTTGCATATGACGGTCAACCCTTACGATTCCGGCTTCATGATCGACACTTGATTCAATGGGCGTTGCCGCGACCTCCGGAGTACCGATAAAGCCTGCGTGAAGATAGCTTTCGTGAGACAGGTCCATCAAATTGTCTACAAGAAGTCCGCTTCGGCAGCTGATGTGAGCCAAATTACCGATCCATCGCCATTTATTGTCCTGTAGCCAATCATGACTTGGAACTTCGACGGAGGCTGCTTTCTCAGGTTCGCCTACCCAGACCCAAATCCACGGACCTTGCTCTATAACCGGATAGCTCTTGACACGGGCAGTCCTAGGAATATTTGTCTGACCGGGAACTGACACGCATGTCCCGGAACAGTCATAGGTAAACCCGTGATAGCCACATTCGATAACGTCACCTTTCACCTTGCCCAACGAAAGTGGGTAGCACCGATGAACGCAACGATCTGCAAGCGCTGTTACAGATCCAGACTCGCCCCTAAAAAAAACTATTGGATCTCCACAAATGGTCCGAGCCAAAGGATCCGAGCTGACTTCCGTGCCCCAAGCTGCCACATACCACTCATTCAAAACAAACGGATTCATCACAATCCCCCTCACCGATAGACAAATCATGCCCCGCAACTTTTTCAAAATTGCATCAGTTCACACAGTGATACTTCGTATACGAATTATCATAGAGGAAAAAGGTGGTACCTGGCAATCAAATAATTAAGAATTGAAAAATGCTTGCCCGGTGTGCTGAACGCGTGAGATAAGTTGTTCACCGAAGCCAAGACGACACGCGGGGTGGCACTTTGCGCATTTCGAGGAGATAGCAATGCAAACCTTTCAGCTTTCAGCATCCCCAGGACACCTGATAAGACGTCTGCACCAATTCAGTACTTCGCTTTGGTCCAGCATCGTATCCGATCAAATCACCTCTCCTCAATTTGGAATTCTGAACTTTCTAGCTGATCACCCCGAATGCGATCAGACCACTTTAGGGTCGGCGGTATTTCTGGATCGCGCATCGACGACAGAGATCGTGGGCAGGATGACCAAAAGAGGTCTTATCTGCAGAGTCAAAGACCCCAAGGATCTGCGGCGATGGAAACTCACACTTACCGAGCTTGGTTACCGCACTTACACGGAACTGGCTCCCCTGTCTCTTATTCAAAACAACTGCCTGGTAGAGGCGCTTACCGCAGACAATCGGCTTCAGTTTCTAAGTTTCCTGCAGGAGATCCTGCACGTGGATCCGCAACTCAGGGTAACCTCGCAGATTCGTGGAGATCATAACGACTCTAGTTAAGTACAAAGCGGCGTAACCCTGATGCACAACCAACTGACCCTAATCAAAACATGAAAGAAATGAGAGTGAAACTATGGCCCAAGCAAAGGTTGCTTTCTTGATAATATCCAACGACGCTGACAAAGTAATGCCGGGACTGGTAATGGCACGGAGAATAAAGGAAAACCGGGGAGCCGATGTCCGCGTATTGTTTTTCGGGCCGGGCGTGAAACTGGCAGGCAGCGGGAAGATCGACGAGGGGATTAAAGGTCTGATTGAAGCTGGAATATCTCCAAACGCCTGCTCTGCCCTGGTCGATCAGTATGGACTAAGCGACGAATTTTCATCGCGGCCAATCGGACTGTTACCTGCCGGCGCCGAAGTGGAGACTTTCGCTACCCAAGGCTACACCGTACTCAGCTTCTAGCCTCGCAATGACGCGCCTCAACCTCTATTTAATATCGACGTGACCGTAGTAAATTCTCTAACGATCCCGGTAACCGGTCAATCGAATTTACACGGTCGGGGGAAATACTTCGGTTGGATCGAAAGATACTTTCGCGAAGTCAACGCGGGCGGGATTTCCTCACCCAAGTTGGTGGGATTGCTAAAACCCAATTCGGCGGAAAAATACCTTTTGAAACTGTGGTAATCCCGACAGTTCAAGAACCCTTGCCCGCTTAGCCAAACGGATAGCCTCTTCGCGCTCATCGGCCGACAGGAGCGCGAGGCGGGCTCCTACTCCGGCGGCGTTCCCAACCTGAATATACCTCTCGAGCGGAATGTCGGGTAACAGCCCAATGGCAACCGTACTTTCAAGGTCAATGTAAGCACCGAATGCACCGGCCACGATAACCCGATTAACCTCTTGCTCGCCCACTCCTCCTTCCTCAAGCAACAGGTCAACCCCAGCACGAATCGCTGCCTTGGCTAGCTGCACTGACCGTATATCATCTTGGGTAAAGAATAGGTCGGGATCCGCCAACTTGACTGCACGGCCTGAAGCCAATTGTACGGTTGCCGGCCCGTCCGGCGAAATCCGCCCTCTTCGATCGATAGCTCCTGAGCGGAACATTGCTGCAACCGCGTCGAGGACCCCTGAGCCGCATAATCCAACCGGGGGTACCCCTCCAATGGTTGTGAGCGCAAAACCACCGCTTCCATCTTCACGAACGCCCTCAACAGCACCTTCACCTGCCCGCATTCCGCAGGCAATATGACCTCCCTCCAGGGCTGGGCCCGACGGAGTTGAAATCGAGATGATTTCATCCTGCTCGCGCAAAAGTGAGATCTCAGTATTGGTCCCAATATCCAAAATAAGCGACACACCACCTACGTGATGATGACGGGTAGCAAGTAAAGCCGCTACATGATCACCGCCAACGTAGCCTCCGATACCAGGAAGAAGATGCATAAAGCAACCGGGAGCCAGCCCAAGACCCAATTCGCTAGCAGGAAAGTCAAGCGCTCCGCTTGCTGCTGCAACAAACGGCGCAGCTCCCAGGGCTCCAACCGGCAACCCTAAAAAAAGGTGGTGCATCACGGTATTTCCACAAATTACAATGTCGACGATATCAGCAGGTTTGGCCTTTGCCGATTCGCAAAGAGCCTGGGTTAGCATCGATAATGTCTGACGGGCTGCCCGCACCAGATTCTGGTGTCCCGTTTCAGATCGTGTGGCATAGGTAATACGGGTGACAACATCCGATCCAAATCCGGCCTGTAAATTTTCGATTCCGCGACCTGCAAGACGTCGTCCAGTGGCTAGGTCAACCAAATAACCAGCGACGTTAGTGGTTCCGAAGTCAACGGCCAGGCCCAGAGGCGAAGTTCCTGAGGCAGCAAATGCCACGAGTCTGGTATCTCGCGACAATAGTGCCGTTCCGCTCCATTGCTGACGCCGAAGCGCTAGCGGAAGGGCGTGTAAGACTTCGAGATCAAGTGGTGCAAGCTTTACGCCATGAGGTTCCAACGCAATCGCCAATCGCTCCGCATCCGCACAGCGGTCCTCAAGCGACGGCGGCACCACAGAAACATCTACTGCCCGTATAATGGGAGCAAGTTCCACCGGAACATCCGTACCAGCTACTTCAGTTCGTTCAGGCGTAGATAGCGACCGTGCCGAGAGTTCCACGGTGATGGATGAAATTGGACGGATCTGGCAAGCGCGCTGGGCGTCACCCTCCTCACCCCCGTCAAACGTACCCTCCAATACCCGCACGTAGCAGCTTCTACAGGTGCCACGCCCCCCGCAAGCGGCTACGAGACGAATCCCGGTTCGCCGGGCACTCTCCAACACTGTCTCGCCAGCAATACTCTCTATTGGAATACCAGGTGGTTCAAATATAACGAGATGACTTGCGGGACCCTCCGCTTTTCCGGAATTACCGTACCCTGCCATCGGTTCAGGCATTTGGAGAAGTCCTGTTGACAGGAGTCACCCTATTGAAACAGTGCGTCCCGCTCGGGCAATTATCGCAACGTTTGCTTGCATGCCAAATTGGAAGGCCATCGCCCATCGCCGCGATAAAATCAAGAGCACGACCAGGCCTAACCATCCCAGTCCCGGTAACTGAAAATCCTGCCTCGGCTCCACCGGCCAAGCGAACCAGATCGTTCTGGCAGCCAAGCGGAAATCCGGTATTACCTGGCTCAAAAGGCTGGCCAAGACGCATGCCAAAGGATCTTGCCTCCCGGCGCAATTTTTTTAGAAGCTGGTCACTCAATCGAAATAGTGCGCGATTGGCAAATCCGTCCATAGCCAAGGCAAGACGAAAATGTTTTGAATGGAACAGCTCGGAAATCCGCAACTCAACATTTGTTCCTATGCCACATATGCCAACGACCAGGCTCCGAGTACCAGCCATCAACTCATCGGCGGAATCAAGCAAAAAACGGGTTCCCTCGTTGAGGACAACCCCGCTATTGTCTACCTCCCGTACCGGCCAGACCCTCGATACAGTTACTGGCTCAAGTAGCCGCTCATTCCTCATGATCCCCAGGGCTTCACTTACTACCGGCAGCAATGGCTTGGGAATATTTCCGGGCCTTCGCTCGACCTCAGAAAGCAGCTGTAACCCTAGGGTCTTGACGGCTTCGCTTTCTCCCACATCACCCGGGATCATGCCGGTCAACCGCCTGGTCGGTCCGCGATAGAGCGCATCGACGGACTGTCCTGAAAGGCCTTGGTTCCATCTGGTCTTACTACTTTCCCACCGGAGACAACAGATGCGACTCTGCGCAGCGCTGTGGGGTCGACAAAAGGAGAGTCATTCAACACGACCATCTCTGCCCTTGCGCCTCTGACAGGACCCGCAGGTGCTTCCCCCCAAAGTCGGCGGGGAACTTCGGTGGCGGCAGCGAGAGCTGACTCCATGGTTAACCCAGCCGACAGAAGGAATCCAATCTCGTCAATAAGACTTGATCCATGTGGTACACCATGGCTGCCCGCATCGGAACCGCACACAAGTGGTACGCCAAGCTGGGCAGCAAGTGCTACGTGTCGGACGTGATCATCAAGAATCCTTCGGAGGTTGTCAATGGTATCGGAGGACCATCCACACCACTGGGGTGACCGCCGCTGAAAGTCCACTGGAGAAAAGGTGGGAACCCAAGCGATCTGTTTTTCCGCCATGACGAGCAGTATTTCTTCATTCATGAAAAATCCATGTTCGATGGAATCTATGCCGGCTGCAACTGCAATGGCAAGACCTTCAAGACCGCTGCAATGTGCGAACGTCCGCCGACCAGCTGAGTGCGCCGAGGCCACGATCGTACGGCATCCGTCAAGGTCGAACTGCGGCACTCCTTTCACGCTGCCAAGCTCAAAATCGATAATACCTGTAAGAATCACTTTGATATCGTCAGAATCTATAGCCAAACCAGCCACTATTTCTGAAATACGAGACGGATCAGCCACCTCCTGCGCCATGAAAGCTCCGTAGCCGCGGGGTCCACGCACACCTAATCCAGCTGAGCGCACACGCGGAAGTGGTATTTCGGTACCAGCAGTTTCTGCCCGAATAAAATGATTTACCCCAAAACGGTCTCCCGCATCACGTAACAGCGTTACGCCCGCATCCATGGATCGCTGAATATTGTCCATTCCGACAGCAATCATGTTGTCAAATGGAGACTTCAGGTAATCACTGCGAGCAGAGGTGTCATATTCCCCTCCGTTGAGAAACAGGTGCGCATGCCCTTCTACCAGTCCTGGCATCAGGAACGCTACATGCTCGACTTCATCTCCCGGCCTGGCAAAAACGGAGGACGCATCACCATCAACTACTTCGCTGACGTGATCACCGTCGATCACTACCGTGTGCTCTCGCTCATTCCAGTATCGCCGACCATCGAACATCGACGCAGCAACCAAGATCCGTCGTGACATCTTAATTACCCTCTATAGAGCTTGCGGACAAGACGCATTGCGTCGACCCCTCTGGCGGAGATAATCTCTTCAAATTGAGAGAGTATGAGACTGTCGGGTGGAAGCGGCTCATACTCTTTCCACGGCGTCCCAAGCACTGTGTCGAAACCGTAAGGCATTGCCAGGGTGAGGAAAGCCCGTTCGATCTGAGACTTTAGGTCCGAGCCATCAGCAGCTTTGGGTGGGAGTTGCTGGACAATATTGCTGAGCCCTCCGCTCAAGTGAACCCCCGACATCATGGGATCGCCGCTGATTGCCTTGATACCTTCGATCGCCATCTGCAGAAGTCCCTCGGTATCAGAAGAAAGGGCGCTGATGGATACGTCGACGAAGATGTCGTCCGCTGACAGCCCATGACGGGATATCAATTTCTCTGTCATGCGTTTAGCCACCTGGGCCACTTCGGTACTAAATTTATTCGGGCGGCCGACACCGTTTTCAAGACGTTCCGACGCCATCAAGATCACCTTGAACGGTCGAATGGCAAGCAACTCAAGCATATCCCATCGCGTCTCTGAAATTGAGTTGACAATCGGAATTCGGCCCAATGCTTTTTGGATGTCATAGGTTTCAAGACAGACTGCCTGCACATCCGCATTGGGAAAGTCGAAGCAAAGCGGCAGGTCAACTGCCTCTTGAATAGCTTCTATGACCGCCTTCATAAATGATTTGTCAGTAAGCGCTCGAGATCCAATGTTCACATTCAGATAGTCAGCCCCAGCAGATGCTTGGCGTTTTGCAAGCTCCCCGATACCAGTCAGATCCTCCTTCTCGAAGAGTTCCTTGGTACTTTTGAATCCAGGATTAATGCGTTCCCCAATAATAGTTAATTGCGACTTCGTCATCTATGCGGTACTCCATATTTCAAGATTTTGTCTCCCCGGCAAACTTTGTTCCAGGACTTACTTTGCGCTGCAACCCGCGTACGGCCGACTCCCGAATTACATCAGCAATCAGCTCCTCGTTCCGGTGTGCCATAACGTGGATACCGGCTATGCCCTCAACCTCGCATATTTGCTGAATAAGCTCTATGCACATCTGGCGGCCTTCTCGCTTTGGGTCTTTCGCCCTCTCCAATCGATCTATTACCTGGTCAGGTATGTGAATACCCGGTACCGATGCGCGCATCCAGCGGGCCGTTCGTGCCGAGGGGAGCGGGCCAACTCCAACTAATATGAAACATCGCTGATCAAGTTCCAATTCGCGGATCTGACCCATAAAGCGCTCTAACATAGGCAGGTCGAAACAGTACTGAGTCTGTATAAACTGCGCTCCCGCTGAGACTTTCTTAGCAAGGTGCAGCGCCCGGATTTGGTAAGGCGGAGAAAACGGATTTGCTGCTGCGCCAAGAAAGAGATTTGGGCGGCTCGTCAGCATCCGACCTGAGAGAAATCGGCCTTCGTCCCTCATAGTACGAGCGGTATCAAGAAGAGATATGCTGTCCAGGTCGCAAACAGCAACAGCATCCGGATGATCTCCCGAACCGATTGCATCGCCGGTCAAGCACAAAAGATTCGATATCCCAAGTGCCGCAGCACCTAAAATGTCGCCTTGAATTGCAATTCGATTGCGGTCGCGGCAAGTGACCTGCATGACAGGCGTAATACCCTCGTTCACGAGCAAGGCGGCGACACTCATGCTGGAAATATGACAGTTTGCCCCTGACCCGTCAGTAATGTTGATGGCGTCGACCATCTCAGACAGCACCGAAGCCTTCCGAAGAGCACCACGCGGATCTGCTGAATCTGGCGGAGATAGTTCAGCGGTAACTGCGAATTGGCCGGCTCGTAGCACCTCCTCCAGATGATTTTCCCTGGTTGCAGCCATTGGTACGCGCGCCGCTTCGCGGCGGGCTTTTACTGGAACCTGCGGGCTTGAACCAGTGATTGACCGGAGCCATGCCGAAGTGTCGCGTAATCTGAAATCTAGAGGGGGTTGGATAACGTTGATAGCTGATCCGCCTGCCATACGTTCACTTCCCGCCCACGCCTCAACCCAAACACAGCGCATCTCCGCATCCACCTCGCAGTTCCCGTCAGGACGCACTCCCCCGCAAGGACCATTGCGCATCAATTTCGGGCAGTTCACGGGACAAGACATGCCAGTGGCAGAAAGGATACACTGTCCGCACATCCGACAGTCAAAAAGGAGCCCCTTCAGGTGACGCTCACCGAAAACGAACAATGACTCCAGATGTTTTGAACCCAATACTGCTGTAGGTACGCGTCTCCGAATGAGCAGACAGTGCAAACCCTGGTAGATACGCTCAAACATGCGCGCCCGCCGAACCGCCCAATGCCGCGTCATCTCCATAAGTCGAACAATCCCGCTAGCGAACCTTGATCGGTCGCAGGAGCCCGGCAGGAGATTATGACCCCGAGGACTACAACTAATCTCCAGAATTCGGCTTCACTGTTCATTCAATGATCCACTTTCAAGCACTAAAATCGTGGACGGACTGGAACATTGCCCTGACGTTCTCGAGCCGGGCTTCATCCGGAATGCCGATACCTCCATCGAGGATGAAGCCGCCATTCTTGCCGACGCCCTCAATCAGTTTCCGGCAGTAATCACGGACCTCCTCCGGTGTCCCGGTATTCAGCATTGAGGCCGGGACGTTACCCCGCAGGCACACCACGTCTCCAAGAACCTCCTTGGCATGGAAGAGATCGGTACGTTCAAACCAGTAGATAGCCTTTCCGGCTGGGATATCAGCAATCGTCTCAAGCCGGGTTGTGCAGTCGCCTTCCCATAGAACTAATGGAACCAG
>JABEUP010000116.1 GCA_013044365.1 Acidimicrobiaceae bacterium | reverse complement strand
GCCGCTGGACTCGATGATATCTTGGTGATTACCGGAAAGTCAAAATGGTCAATTGAGGATCATTTTGACAAGTCGTTTGAACTTGAAAAACATCTTGAATCAAACGGCAAAACCGAAGAACTGGAGTTGGTCCGGTCAATTTCCGACCTTGCCGAACTGCATTATGTTCGTCAGGGGGAACCGCTGGGACTGGGACATGCGGTTTCAATGGCAAAACAGCACATATCAGGTGAACCCTTTGCTGTGCTTTTAGCTGACGACATCATGATCAGCAACCATCCACTGTTATCAGACATGCTAAAGCTGCATGAAAAGCATCAGTGTTCGGTGCTGGCACTCATGGAAGTGCCTCATGACACCATTTCCCTCTACGGTTGCGTGGCATATGTTGATACTGACCAACCCGGGATAGTCCGCATAACCGGCATTGTTGAAAAACCGGATCCAGATGACGCACCCTCCAATTACGCAGTCATTGGGCGGTATATCTTTAATCCAGAGATCTTTGATTGCCTCGATCAAACTAAACCTGGCAGAAACGGGGAAATCCAGCTAACCGATGCCATTTCACTGCTGCTCAAGGATCAGCCCATAATCGGTTATGTGATCAAAGATGGACGCTTCGACGTCGGGACCAAGATCGACTATCTCACTGCAATCGTTGAACTTGCCCTCGCGAGAGACGACTTGGGTTCACAATTTCTAACCATTTTGAGAGGTATAGTTGGAAGATTCGATGATCCAGACCCCGCTACAGATCCTGGAAAGCATATTAGTGCATCCATCAAAACCGTCATTCAGAAATTGGAACGTAAGGCGGTTCAAAATAATCTGAAATATTTGCCCAAATCTCTTCGTAAATAAATAGGAAAAGTTGCGATGATCGAACTAAGCCAAGCACTAAAAGTTGTCCTAGATACCATCTCCCCACTCCCAATCTCAAAAACTCCATTGAACGACTGTGATGGTCTCGTTACGGCTACTTGGATATGTGCATCTGAATCTATTCCACCATTTGACAATACTGCCGTTGACGGATTTGCCCTTAACTATGACTCCGTCGAAGCCGGGAATGCGGAGTTTGAGATCATTGGGACCATTGCAGCAGGTGATGCGGGTGACATTCCAATCAGTGATCTGATGACTGTGAGAATAATGACAGGGGCGCCGATGCCGCCGGGAGCGGACTGTGTCCTAATGGTGGAGGACTCAATTGTAACTGAGAAAAACGGCAAGAGCTTTCTCTCATTCGCCAAGAAGATCACTAGATACGAAAATGTGAGAAAGGCTGGGAGTGACATCACCAAAGATCAATTTCTTTTTCCTCCGGGAACACAACTTTTTGCCGGCCATTTAGGTGTATTAGCCAGCCTGGGTATTCACGAAGTGGAGGTCTTTCCTAGAGCCAGAGTGGGAATAATTTCCACCGGTAACGAATTGACAAATGATTCCGGCCCCCTTCAACCCGGACAGATTCGTGACTCCAACAGACCAACCCTCATGAGCCTTGTAAGGGAAATGGGGGCAGTGCCTGTAGACCTTGGAACTATCAAGGACGACACGGAGATCCTACGAAAGGGGTTTCTAAATGCAGCCACCTCTTGCGATGCGGTTCTTTCGTCGGGTGGCGTCAGCGTTGGAGATTTCGATTACACCACACAGGTACTAGATGAATTATCGAATGGAACTATGTCGTGGATGCAGATCGCCATAAAACCGGCAAAGCCGTTTGCTTTCGGGCACATAGGCTCCACCCCCATTTTCGGACTGCCAGGTAATCCTGTCTCATCGGCTGTCTCGTTCGAACTACTCGCACGTCCGGCAATTAATAAAATGATGGGCCGGCAACAGCTGTTTAGGACGCCGATATCAGCGGTGGCCAAGACCGATATTCGTCGTCATTTCGATGGGAAAATCCATTTCATGCGAGTAACTGCCATGCTCGAAGCGGATGGGAAAGTATATATTGAACCCCAGTCGGGCCAATCGAGTCATCTTCTTTACTCAATGGCAAAGTCGAATGCTCTGGCCATCGTACCGGACGGGGACGGCCTCAAAGCAGGCGATCAGGTTGATACACTCATCCTAAGAATGCTGTAAATTCCTGCCGGTTCTTCTATTGCAATCCGTGATAGCACATATATCTAATGCAGTACCAGAGATCTAGCAAAGTAGGCTTTAAAACGTGTTTTCAAAAAGCTTCACACCACTGATTGATCCCTTTGATCGACGAGTTCGGGATCTCAGAATTTCGATAACAGATCGGTGTAATTTCCGATGCACCTATTGCATGCCGGAAGAAGGCCTAAAGTGGTTGGAGCGGACCGACATTTTGTCGTTCGAAGAAATTGCCCGCCTCGCAAGAATATTTGTCGAAGGTTTCGACTTCGATGGTATCCGACTTACCGGAGGCGAGCCCACAGTGCGTGCCGACCTGCCAGTGCTGGTGGCGAAACTTTCAGGGTTGATCGTGCCATCCACGAACAAACCGGTGGATCTTGCAATGACTACCAACGGATCGTCCTTGAGATTGATCGCTGAGCGCCTGAAAACCGCAGGATTAAACAGGTTGAATATTTCGTTGGATTCACTGGATCCGCAAATTTTTCAAGCGATGACAAGACGAAATCACCTTGACAAAGTTCTGGACGGTATAAATGCGGCCATCGAGGCAGGCTTCGATCCAGTCAAGATCAATATTGTAATGATCCGGGGAATGAACGACCACGAAATAGTAGATTTTGCTTCATTCGGTCGTGACAAAGGCGTCCAACCAAGATTCATCGAGTTCATGCCCCTGGATGCCGATGGCGCCTGGAGCATGGACAAGGTGGTTCCCGCAAATGAAATCGTTGAGAGAATAAATGATGTCTACCCGCTTGAGCCGGTTGTACACGGTCCAGAGCCAGCACAGCGCTTTACATACAAAGACGGAATGGGAGAAATAGGCGTCATCCCGTCGGTCACAAAACCATTTTGCGGTAACTGCGACCGAGTCCGCCTGACAGCCGAAGGAAAATTCATGACCTGTCTTTTTGCCATAGACGAATTTGATCTGCGGAAAATCCTGCGATCCGGGGGAAGCGACCAGGAACTAATTGAACAGATCGAGACGGCTGTAGGAACTAAATGGGCAGGCCACAATATCGGAAAGGTCAACTTCATCCGACCGCCCAGATCTATGAGCCAAATAGGTGGCTAGCTGGCGTTACGCAGTACCGTTGCTTAACAAGAAAATTGATTTGCAAAATTCTGAGCAAAGCAGAGAAAGGCCTTGGATTTAACAAATGTCTGACCGCAGCCTCACTCATATTGACCCACTTGGCCGAGCACGCATGGTCGATGTCACTCCCAAGGATCCAACCCATAGAAGAGCGACTGCCAGATGCAAGGTCTTCATGTTGCCTGAAACAACTGCCAAAGTTGCCAGTAACGCAATTACCAAAGGTGATGTTCTTGGCGCAGCAAGGATCGCTGGAATTCAGGCCGCCAAGAGAACACCTGACCTAATTCCCCTTTGCCATCCACTGTTAGTAGGATCGATCTATATTAATTTCACTATCGGTGACGACTTTGTTGAGATAGAAAGTCAGGTAGAAACTGTAGACCGCACCGGAGTCGAGATGGAAGCTCTCACGGCATGTTCGATCGCGGCACTTACTGTTTACGATATGTGCAAGTCAGCGGACCGAACTATGGTCATCGGAGAGTTAGCACTATGGGAAAAAGTCGGGGGTCGTTCCGGTCTATGGAAGCGTCCCGGCGCTGAAAACCTCCCCGAACTAAACCTTTAGTTTTCCACAGATTTTAAAATCACACACCTAGAAAAACCTTCTGTAGTAAAAATTAGGCGAATACTAAGCACGTCCAAAATTTGCTTGATATATTTGTAATTACACATATGTAGTTAAGGAATTGTTGATAAATGCTACTGGCGATTGTTGCATCAATGTGGGCGGCCGTCATCACCATTCCACTTGTTGTGAGATGGCGGGATTCGCGTCACGTAACTTCAGTTGGTAGCTTCTCCAGATCCCTTGGCGTATTGGGTCACCAGTGTTCGACTTCAATGACAGCAATACCCGGTCGTCAGGCAGTACGAAAGTCCTCTTGGACAATTCTGACCAAATTCGGTCGATTTGAACCAGAAGTTTTGCTTGAGGATCAATACCGTATGACAAGTTCACAACCGAGCAGAGTAGTGGAGTACAGACCTAGGGTCTCCGGCCTCGCCCACCAACAAATGATTAGACGTCGCAAAAACATATTGTTTACCCTTCTTGGGAGCACGCTCTTCCTGGTCGTAGTGAATCTTTTAGTAGGATCAAGGATTGTCGAACTCATGACTTTACTGACATTTCTCGCCTTGATTTCGTATGTAGGACTTCTCATTCAGTTCAAAAAAGCCGCCTTCAACTAAATCCTTCCACCAATTAGGGACTTCTAAGACTGACCATGCGGGTAAGATCGAATCTTGCCCGGGGGTGTAGCTCAGCTGGTAGAGCGCTACGTTCGCAACGTAGAAGTCGGCGGTTCGAGTCCGCTCACCTCCACCAAAGTATCCGTATGAGAACCCT
>JABEUP010000115.1 GCA_013044365.1 Acidimicrobiaceae bacterium | reverse complement strand
GGTACACGCACCACAACCGAGACGCAGAAATATTCCGGTCGGACAAGTTGCCCAATAAGTGGCGCTCCCGATTCTCGCATCTTGAGATGTCTGATCAGTCAGAGCCGCTCGTGTCCAAGATTAATGGCATTCACGCGGCAGGCAAAACGGGATTTCTGTCCCTGCCAGCGTATGAAAAATCCCATACGTATAAAGGTCAGGCCATTCATCTTATGACATTTCCGGCAGTTTCTTTGATTCCAAAGGCGGTTGCCGCGACGGTTATACTCCCATTTATCGCCAGCATTTGACCTGCCACTTAACACCTGAGCGAGATTGAAATACCAGCTGGCTCGGACGCAATCATTTGGGCCACTCTTTAATTCCCAGCCTTTAACGCCGTTTAAAACAACTGTCGGCCATGTGCAGATAGGGCCATGGCCGACAGTTGTTTTAAATCCTTTTCAATAGAGTTATCAAGCCTAGAAAACGGGTTGACCTTTATCCAACTTCACGTGGACCTCATCTCTATAACCCAGCAATTTAAACATTCGGTTCTGTGCGGAAATAAACACCAGGGGCTCATTTGAGGTATTGATGTACTGGTGAATCATGTTCTGGGGTATATATAGAACATCGCCAGCGTGGATTTCGAAGGTCTTTGGTGCATTGGCCACATGGGCGTAGTATTTCTCAGCGATCTCCGCCTCAACCTGCCACTGCAAGCTTTTTCCACTTCCAGATATAACATAAACAACCTCGTCTGCCATGTGCCAGTGAGCATCGCTCTCAGAATGAGCGTTTACCTCCTGCTCGTAGACGTCGACGCTGAAGGCTCGGACATCCGTCCTTTGAGGGGATGTCATGACTCGAATCCTTCCACCCTCCACATCCTCCCACTTGGTATCAGATGGCTTGACAACTTTTTTACGGCTTTCCACATCCTCTTGCCAAACCTGGCCCCACTCGACACGAGGACCGTATCCCTCTTTATCAAACGCTGCACTGCGTCCCTGCTGAATCATGCCCATGAACATCCACTGGGACTTCGCCTTGAAAATGATGCAAAGCGCACGTTCGGTTTCCGAGGCATTGAAGTGGCGGTGCACGGAGTCATCGTGTACTACAACCAGATCACCTTTCGCCCAGTCGTACCTCTTGTCGTCATGGATCTCATATCCTTTGCCCTCGAGGATATAGAAAAGAGCCTCGTTCTGGTGGCCATGGCCATGGTTGGAACCACCTGGGAACAATTCCACAAAGTGCACCTGTAAAGTCTGAGTAAGGAAATCATCGTCGCCGGGACCAATCTTCCACCACGTGCGTGACTCTTCAGAATCTCCCGAATGTGCAACGGTTGCATCGTCTGTGACTACTGACTCACTCCTAACTCGATCTATTTCGAGCTGCATATTGCGAAATCCCGATAGTCCATATGTTTGCGACGTCATCCCACGCACAAATACGCGACCTTCTTTAGCCATGGTTCCTCCTCAGTGAACAAATCTGACCGTCTCGAGAACATTAAAATCTCTATTGACAGATTGGTGTTATATTATTATAAATTTATTACCTTACCGGGTCAATCAGAAAATAACATGCTGATTGTCGGGTTCTGAACCTCGAACGCTATCTGACATAATTACAGCTCTTGGAGGAATAGTGCCTCGAAAATGGACAGAGGATGAAGCAGCTGGCTGGCTAACAAGCGATGCCGCAACCGAAATGTTGGACTTACCTCGCAGAATTGCAGCCTCAATCGTTGCAACGGAGGGCGGAGCGGCTACAGTCGCCGACATTGCTTCCGGCCCGGGTACTTTCCTGAAAATATTTCTCGACATGTTCCCGGAATCAACTGGAATTTGGCATGATGCTTCAGAGACTATGCGAGTTACCGCCCAAACTGCACTGGCGCAGTATGGCCCACGCATTTCGTGGGTTTTTGGGGATATGTACAATATTTCCGCATCTGGACTTCCAACCGGACTCGACGTGGTTATGACTTCGCGGGCCACGCATCACCTGACTTCCGGGGAACTGGCTACCTTCTACGCGGAAGTATGCCAGCTGGTGCGTCCCAAGGGCTGGATCATAAATCTCGACCATGCCTACCTTGGTGACCGCTGGGATGCGACTTTCCGATCTGCCAGAAAAATAGTATTGCCGAAAAGAGAATCGGGGGATGCGGATTCTGGCCACCGGCACGAGAGACCAGCCCCGTCGATAGCGGACCACACCGACGCCTTGGCAAAGGCGGGAATCACAACAGTCCAGACCGCATGGCAGGCATATTATACATTTCTGCTTTTAGCAAGAAAACCCTAACACGAACCTTTACGGGCCCCCCGCAGTCAATCGCATGATTAACAATTGGACGCCGGTAAAGCTCAATTCATTGGACGCCGGCCATTACGAACCTAGGGATTCGGTGACTCTTCTTGAGCCAGACGATGGTAGGTCCTGCTCAGATGTTTATAGAGTACTTCTCTCGCCGAGACCGGATCTCTATCCTTAAGAGCTTTTAACAACTCTTGGTGTTCCGTAACACCCGGATCCCCCATGGATGGTGCTGCGTGCTGCGCCTCAAGCAGGGAGTACCTCAAGGGCCCTTGGAAAGACTCAACAATCAAATTTAACGTTCGATTATGAGCGCTCCTAGCTAGGCGTATATGAAATTCCGCCGACAACGCAGTATTATAATTATTGCTTTCCAAAGAATCCCGCGACCTCGCGACAATTTCCTCCAAGGCCTCGAAATCCTCCTCTTTGGCTCGCTCGCAAACCAGTTCAATGATCCCAAGCTCGAAAATGATTCGGGCTTCAGTAATTTCGGCAGCGGAAAGAGCGGACATGGCGAGCATATCGGTAATCCCGGAAATAATATTGCTGCTTGTCGGGGCGGTCACGTAGGCGCCGCCATGTGCGCCAACTCTAATCTCGATCAATCCCGAGGATTCAAGAACCCGAAGCGCATCCCTAATAGTTATCCTGCTGACTCCGAAGGAAGCACATAATTCTCTTTCGGACGGAAGCCGGTCTCCAGGTGAAAGCTGACCCTGATGGATAAGGGTCCTTATTTGATTTACAATTGTCGCCGAAATTCGCGCCGAAGTAACAGGACTGAACAAATCCTCTCCGATATTACTTGTGCGACGTGCCGGAGTAGGGTTACTTGCCACTCTCTGGCTCCTGCGTTGATAACATTTAAGATACCCTAGTTGCGACCGAAATAAAACATGTGCTCTGTGCACGTCCGTCAGTGAGAATTCCGCGCCCGTGATTGATACTCTGCCTCCATTTGGACAAAAAAACTACAGGCGGCTTCCTGCTGGCAAGTTGACGCCCGTCAAAGAAAAACTACCACGTTTATCAAAGTGATATATACCTTTGCATATTAAACCTCATAACGATTCCGCTGCCATCGCAATACGATACTAACAATCTGGATTACGAGATAACTGAGGGACACCTCCAATCAGCTCCTTGCCAACACAGGGCTACCTTGAACCTCAGGCTTATTTTGACTAACCATCCGACCGCAAGTACGCCTCGGATTAGCGAACAATATATGGCTGGACTCGTGGGGAATTCGGTCATTCTTCATCCTTAGTCTTTACGGCGGAGCGGAAGCGTGGCACGCACGCACGGCGGCAGCTATGCCGCACTGCCCGAGACATCCGGTTATAGGTTTACATTCACTGCGGGAGGTCGCGGATGCAATGCCAAGCTAGGAATTCTAAAATCTCGGTAATATACAAGTTTTCTGAAATACTATGAGCCAGGCAACAAAACGAGAATCGAATTCTTTGGGCTGCTTCAGATTGCGCATTAAAATATGCGCTGATACCAGAGATTCTGGAAATCAACAATTTAGCCAAATGCTGTTAGAGCAAGGGAAAATCAAGGAGTCACCGAGTAGATGAAAATAGATCCGATTCTTACGGAGATCATTTCCAACCGTTTACTGCAGATTGGCTATGAGGGTGGTTTGGTGCTTCAGAGGTGCGCAGTAAGCCCTGGTGTCGTAGAGGGCCGCGATCTGGGTTTCAATGTCTCAGATGCTGACGGACGCACTGTCGTTTATTCAACCTGGATGCCAAGGCACGGCACGACCCTCTCATACATGTTGCAAAGCTGCATGAATCGGTTCAAGGATGATATAAAACCTGGTGATATGTACCTAGTCAATGATCCTCATTCAGGTGCACTACATATTCTTGACCTTGCGGTAATGATGCCGATACACCACAATAATGAACTGATCGCCTGGGTTGGCAATGCAACTCACCATGTGGATGTTGGAGCAATGACTCCGGGACGAGCTCCATTGGCAACAGACTGGCATCAGGAAGGCATTATCTTCAAACCGACAAGAATAGTTGAAAATGGAAAGATTAGAGATGACATTTTTAATCTCTTCCTGGATAACGTAAGAATGCCTAGATACCAGTCGCTGGATCTAAAGGCACAGATATCCGCTAACTTTGCTGCAGCAGAAAAGATACTCGCCCTGGTGCAACGCTACGGAACTCAGGCTCTACATGAGACCTTCGAAAGCAGTATCCAACTTGCGGAGGCCCAGGCACGTGAACGTATCTCAGTACTTAGCCCCGGCGTATACGAGGCAACCGAGTTTCTTGACTACGACAAAATCTATACCATCAAAGCGACGATGACCGTAAATGACAATGGCCTTCTATTTGACTTTGAGGGAACCGACAAAGAGGCCAAAACATTTATAAACTGTGCTTTGCCATGTGCGGTGGCCAATCTCCATAACATTCTGGCCTGCCAACTTTTCCCGGATCTTACAGTAAACGCTGGAACCTTCAATCTCGTTGATGTCAAGATTCCCACTGGAACCGTTATCAATTGCAACCCTCCAGCACCGTGTTCGGGCGCATCGACTATTACCGGCTGGCGAGTCCAGGGGATAACAATTGCTCTGCTAACACAAGCCCTAATAGATACGCCACGAAAACAATACGCAATGGCTGAATGGGGTTGGGGTTTTACCGACGTGCAGTGGTCTGGCACAGATCAGATCGGCAGGTGGTATACGGTTCGCGGAGACGCTTCGCTACATGGCGGGGGGGCGCGATCCAATTCAAACGGAATCGACGTATCAAATATCGCAGGATCTACCAATACTGCCCTTCCCAGTATTGAGTCCTACGAGTACCGTTATCCCATTCTCTATCTGTCAAGAGGACTGCTCCCTGACTCCGACGGTGCTGGACAGTACCGCGGAGGCCTGGCTGGATATTGGTCTCGCTGTCTCTATGGCGTCGATTCCGCGAGCGATCTCAGTTTCTACATTGGTCGTGACGTAGGTTCGCGTGGATTTTCCGGCGGCGAGGATGGCACATCCTCCAAGATCATCGTAAAAAGGGGTACTGATATCTTAGTTAAAATCCAAGGCGAAGTCCCGCTTTACGAGGAGCTGGGTGGCATAGAGGAAGTTCTGACCCAGCAGCCATCGGCATTGGGATTGCAAATAAATATCGGCGATGCTGTATATGTTCGCGGAATGGGTGGCGGCGGATTTGGACCTCCTAACTTACGTGACAAAGAGGCAATTCTCGCCGATATCGAAGACGGGCTGCTATCCAAACAAAGAGCAGAGGCGACATACGGAGTCACGGTGGATTGACAATCAATCCATACAGCTCGGGGTTCATAAACTCAATGCATCACACGAAACCCCTCCGTCGCGCCGCAGCCAACCAAAACAACCGCATTTACCGATGGTGACCGATCGCCGCGACACTATACCGAGTGATGTCAATTCCAGCATTTGGAGCGGCATTAGGAAAACGACTCATCCCTCTCCGGACTCAGTTATGTCAACTCCCCCGGGGTATAGATCGACCGCGACAAATCTGGTCCTAGTCTCGAACGGCGTCAAAGGGATAACCTGCAAAAACACTTCAACAAATGGTGAAACTATCGTAATCACGGGGCGCGGCCAACCTATATGTCGTGATTGGATAGTTCACGGAAAAGAGGATCGAAGACATTATTTTCCACAGACTTGTTCGCGATAACGCCCGCTGCGAACCTCCCAAACGACATGGGCGGGAACTGCACTACCGCAATCAATAACTTAATCCTAATTTTGACAGTAGCGAATTGACAAATGTACCCTGATTCTATTAACTCGGTTAATACGCTAAAACAGCCATGACAAGGGGCGGCATAATCACCACAGCATCAAATTTGGGTAGTGGCAGGATAAGCTATCTGCGATGAAGTTCTGACGCGATTAGCGACTTTGCGGGGGTATCGGAGCGCGACCCTAGGTCAGTTGACCCGTTTTAAAGCTTATTGCTTTAGGAATGTACCCTTGGAAGCTATGTTGCGACCACACTTTCGGAATCGAACCGATGAACGCGGCGGCTATCACGGCAGCTTGACGCAATAATGGAGCGGTTTACGCTATTGGGTGATTCAGTACCGTAAACCGCTTGCTGAACAATCTTGGCAGTATTCGGGCGGACCCTTTTGTCCGCATTGACGCGATGGAGTATTGTTTGTGTAAGTGCTACCAACCAGGGATTATCATGCGTAAAATTAAGCCATAATGGTAGGGAAAACCTCCAATTCGGTACTTCGCGACAACAATGTTCTATCTTTTACAGCCCTGGTTTACTCATTGTCATTGGGAGTGCAAGCGGTCCTTCTGCCCCTTCTGGCACTTGCCGCTGGTTACTCAAAACCAGATATCGGTATTCTCACAGCGCTATCAGCCGTCACACAGCTGGTAGCGCGAATGTTGTCAGCCGCGGCAATGCGCCATGTGAGCGACAAACTGCTTGTTGCTGGAGCATGTCTTGCGATGGCGGTCTCCGGATTCCTCGTTGCATGGTCCGCATTCGTGGTTGTCTTCGTACTGGCAGAGTTGATACAGGGACTGGCAAGGGGCGTCTTCTGGACGGCTGCCACAACCCACGTAGTACGCCAGACCGGACCATCTGTCGGCCGCATGGCAGCTGTTAATTTTATGTCGAGCTGTGGACTTCTCGCCGGACCACTTCTTGCTGGCTACATCGCCCGGTTCTCGCTCTCCACCGCATTCCTAATTGCGGGAATCATAGCAATTCTCTCAGCTATACCGGCAACAACTTTGGTAAAGGAACTTCCCTTTGTAAAACAGGGGAACAGGGTAAGACGGGAAATTTGGAATCAGCGCGAAGTAAGGATTGGCTCGTGGGCAGGTCTAACTGCTGGATCCTGGAGAGGAATTCTGAACTCGTATACTCCAGTTGTCCTTAAATCGGTAGGGGAAAGCTATTTCATGGTCGGTCTCTTAGTCGCTATTGCAAACGCAGCGAGCATAGCGGGAGCAGGAGTGATGGGACTCCTCAACAAGCGCTCGCCCGAAAGAGTGTTCGCGATTGGAGTGCTGGGTGCCGCATGCGGTACCGCTTTGGTAGGTATCACTGCCAGGTCTGTTGTTCTAACTGTGGTTCTTCTCGCTGTTGGCGGGGTGGGTGCAGGTCTATTACAAACACTCGGCCCGGTCCTAGCTGCTAACGGAGTTTCATTGCACCAGAAGGGGGATGCCATCGCCATTGCGGGAAGCTTTCGAGCGGGCGCTCTGCTGGTCGCACCTTTCTTCACCGCAATGCTTCTTGGGACCCTAGGAATGTCCGAGGCCCTGTTTCTGGTAGGTGGTGTATTGGGACTTCCCATACTCGCCGCCAGAGGAGTTTTCCAACGTTCGTCCGCGACTTAACGTATTCCTATTTAGGCGGCAACTCAGTAATAGTTATTTATCGAAGCCATATCGGCGAAGTTTGGCCTCGTAAAACTTCCATCCGGCATCTGGGCTGAATTTGCTGACCTTTGGAACCAGCGCCTGATCTTCCTCTGGAATTGGTACCGCCCTTAAACCAGTCTTGGCTATCTCCAAGGCAACCTGTGCCAGAGTATTCACATTAAGAGCGCTGAGCAATGCTGACTCCAGGGTCGTGCCGACAACGGTAATTCCGTGGCCTCTAAGAACACATGCCCGATGATCTCCCATGGTAGCGAGCATATCTAGAGCAATTTCGCGGCTCGAGATCAAGATAGAACGTGGATAAATCGGAATACCTTCCATGGCAATCTGATTTGCTGGAATATTGAAGGATCCAAAGGCGGGCACAAGGTCAAGATTGGCTAATGTTGCAGCTAATACTGCAGGCGGATGGGCGTGAACCACCACGTTGGCATCGGCTCTGGATCTTAAGGTCTCTCCATGCAGCGGCAACTCAACCGGTTTTGTGAAACCACGGTCCGCCTCCCTCGGATTTCCGGAGAAATCAAAAAGGCAGATCTCCTCAGGCGT